>DAOSLL010000372.1:0-4703 GCA_035368905.1 Rhodoferax sp. | reverse complement strand
TCTCAGGTAACAGGCCACGCACCGGTCCGACGATGCGGTCGCGGTAAGCCTGGGCAGCGGCTTGCGGGTCAATCTCCAGCGCGCTCAGGTTCGCCACCTCGGTCACCGGTGTCACCTGGTTGCCAATGCTGATGCCAAAAACCTGCCCCACGTTGGAGGCCGGGTCAGTGCTGACCAGCAGCACACGTTTGCCTGTGGCGGCCAGTTGAATCGACGTGGCGCACGCAATCGAGGTTTTACCGACACCGCCCTTGCCCGTGAAGAACAGAAAGCGCGGGGGCTGGTCAAGGAACTTCATCCGCAACACTTGCCGCCGCTGCAGCAACTGTTGGCTGTGGCAGCACCGCTTGGTGCGGCATCGGAACTGGCCGAAGCCGCCGTGCCAATCCAGCGCGCCAGGTCGTCGCGAGTCGGGTAACGCCCGGCAAAAGCCACTTCACCGTCCACCAGGGTGATGGGCAAGGCAGATTCGCCCGAGCGCTCCAGCAAGCCGCGCACCGCTGTGCTTTGTGCAAAAGCCATGGGCTGCTGGGCGAGGTTAAAGCGCTCGATTTGCGCGCCTTGTTGTTTGGCCCAATCCACATCAGCAGAGAAATCGACCAGCTTTTGGTCAACATCGGTACCGCATACGCCGCTGCTGCAGCACAGGGCCGGGTCAAAGACTTGAACATTTTTCATGATGAATCTCGCTTGGGTTGTTTAAGTGCTTGGTTGGTCAGTTGCTCAGGGGCATGCCAGTGACCAGCGGCACCTGCAGCTCGGCACATTGCTCGGGGTGACCTGAACAACACTCGGCCGTCAAATAGGCAATCAGTTCCTGCATCAGCGTCAGGTTGGCCCGGTAGCGCTGGTAGCGCCCCTCTTGCGCCACCGCCACCAGTTGCGCGTGGGTGAGTGCCTTGAGGTGAAACGACAGGTTGGTGGGCGGCACCTCCAAAGCGCTGCCAATTTCACCCACCACCAAGCCGGCAGGCCCGGCCTTGACCAGCAGTCGAAAGATGTCCAGTCGGACGCCCGACGAGAGGGATTCAAACACGGAGGTTGCAGTTGATTTTTCCATTGCAGCAATGATACAACAATAATCAAACTATTGAACATTTGAAATGTTGTGTGGCTGGCAGACACGTCCATCCATTTCTGAATCAACCTAAGCCGGACGAGCCGGAATTGGACGACCTTCGTCGCGAGGGCGCGACTCCTGCACAAACAGTCAGCGTCTATTTGAATTTGATGGGGATACAGCGCGACTGCCAGCCATGATGGTGCCCTTGGCTGAATTTAGGCTGGCTTGACCCCCAGAATGTGCCCGGTGAGTTTGCGTGCCACCGGTGCCAGGAAGAAGATCACCGGCACACCCACCAGGTAGGCGATGCCAAAGGCCTTCATCCAGCGCGACAAAAAGTCAGCCCCCAAGCCGACATTGACCCAGGTAATGACAAAGGTCATCAGCGAAATCATCATGGCCCCCATGACGAAGGAAAACACCAAGTGGAACTTTTTTTGCGGATGCATGGCAAAACCCCTGGTTCAAGCGCTGAGCCACTGTTCAACCTTGTCACGGCTGGGCACACCACCCGCGTGAACCACCTTGCCGTTGATCACCACACCGGGCGTGCTCATCACGCCGTAGCCCATGATGTCGCGCAGTTCTTCAACCTTGCTCAGGGTCACTGACACGCCTTTGGCTTTGGCAACCTGATCAATCAGGTTGACCGTGTTTTTACAGTTGGCACAACCGGTGCCGAGTATTTTGATGTCCATTATTTGCTTTCAAAAAAGGAGCTGTCAGCGCAATCACAGCAAGGGCTACGACCATATTTCACTGACATTATTTGGGTTTTTGGCCGCAGCGCAGCCTGATGGGCCAGTTGCGGCATCCACAGGTCGGCGGCTTTGCGTTTGGCACAGGGTTTGGTGTCACTAGGCTTGATCGCAGCGCCAATGGCCACGCCAACGCCCACCGCATTTTCCATGCGGCTGCATGGTGCCGGTGGCGGGTCGCGAACATGCGGCTGCTGGTGGCCAGGTCGGTCGCCTGACCATGACCAGCAGCACGCTGGCCAGCGTGTCGGCGCTTCAGGAATGGGCGGTTTCATAAGGGCCTTGGTTTGAGTTTGATGGGTTGAAAGACAGCAGATCAGGATGCCGTGCCGGTCACAGCACCGCGTTAAACACAAACCCCACCAGCAAGATGCCAGTGGCCACGACCCCGACAAAAGTGGCGATCAGCCGCACTTTGAGCACCTTGCGAAGGATGATCATCTCAGGCAGTGACAGGGCAATCACGCTCATCATGAAAGCCAGCACCGTGCCCAGCGCGGCACCTTTGTCCAGCAAAGCCTGCACGATCGGGATCACGCCAGCCGCGTTGGTGTACATCGGCACGCCCATGACGACCGCCAGCGGCACGCTCCACCAGGCTTCTTTGCCCATGAAGCTGGCCATGAAATCTTGCGGCACATAGCCGTGAATCAGGGCGCCAATGGCAATGCCGCCCAGAATGTAGGGCCAGACCTTGCCGACAATTTCCTTGACGGCCTGAAAGCCACCTTCAATGCGGTCACCCAGCTTCATGCCGGTGGCAACATAGTCAGCCGACATCCTGGGCATGTCGCGCACCCAGTCCTCCAGGTAGGCTTCCATTTTCAGGCGGCCAATGATCCAGCCCGACACAATCGCCACGCTCAAGCCCAACCCCAGGTACAGCAGCGCCACCTTCCAGCCAAACATGCCAAACAGCAGCGTCAGCGCCACTTCGTTGACCATCGGTGCCGAAATCAAAAACGAGAATGTGACCCCCAGCGGCACACCTGCTTGCACAAAGCCGATGAAGAGAGGCACCGCTGAACATGAGCAAAACGGTGTCACGATACCCAAGGATGCCGCCATCACATTGGCCACGCCCTCACTGCGTCCGGCCAGCAGGGCGCGGGTGCGCTCAGGGGTGAAGTAGCTGTTGATCATGCCCATGACAAACACCACGGCTGTGAGCAGCATCAGCACTTTGGGCGTGTCGTAAAAGAAGAATTGCAGCGCACCGCCCAAGTGGCTGGCGCGGTCTACCGGCAAGGCGGCGACCAGTGCTTCAGCGGCTGGGTCAAGCGTTTGGTACAGCGCCAGCCAGGCCAAAGCGGCCATAAGCAGAAAAAAAACGGGCTGACGCAAGGGCCAGGCTCTAAGTGGTGCGGTAAATGTTGTCATGCCAATGGAGACCGACCAACACAGCAAAAGACGCAAGTTTTTTGAAAAATTATAAGAAATGGGCCGCTAGCCCTTGTTCAATAAGCGCTGCAAGCTACTCTTTATGTAGCATCGTCGAGCCATCAATCCGCCAAAGGTGGCCTGGGCACAAAGTCTGCGACCGTTCCATCCGCGTTGATTTGCACCTGACAGGCCTGACTCAAATGAGTGCGCAACTTGACGCGTGAGCGCTGCAGCCTGGATTTGGCTGCGCTCAGGCTCAAACCCTTGGCCTTGGCAAAATCAGCCTGCGCCATGCCCTGCAAATCACACAGCGTGATGGCCTCGCGGTCATCAGCACTTAACTCTGCCAATACCCGTGGCAGGCAAGCCGTCAAGTGATCAACGGTGTCGACATCGTCTGTGTCTACCGCCAGGTCTTCCGGTAACGCCACCAGATGTTGGGCCACGCGCCATTGGTCGGCCAGCAGGTTGCGCGCCACTTCAAACAGCCAGGCACGGGGGTTACGAACTTCACAAAAGCGGCTACCTTGACGCAGCGCCTTCAAGAACAGGTCTTGCAGCAAATCGTCCGCCAGGGCCGGGTTGCTGGTGCGACGGCATAGCCATTTGCGCAACTCAGGGGCGTGAATTGTCCAGGCAGTGGTCAGACAGGCTGGGGTTGTCAAAATAGATGAAAAGGCTTCTAACCCTTGATTGGATTGCGGTGATAGCTATTAAACAAGTAGCTTGAAAATTGCTGGTCTGCCTGACATGGCGTATGCACCAATCTCCAGCCGTTTCATTTTCTCCCATAAAGTTTTACCGGAAATGCGCAGCACATCAGCGGCTTTGCCGACGCTGCCCGCACAGTGATTCCATGCCTTGCGAACATGCCCGCGCCCTGCGTCTTCCACTACGCTATGACGTGATGGCAAAACACCGGGTGGACTGGTGACCACACTGTCAAGACTCAAAGCCAAACGGCACCGGTATGACTACAGGTGCTCTTCAGGCATCGCATTGTCAGTGCCAATCAGAATGACTCTACAGAGAAGTGCCACTATTCAAGCGCTTTGACATTGGACTTGGCTTTTTTGCTTGGTGGCGTTCAATGCAACCGCAATGGCGCACCAGAAGACTGGAGCTGATCACCTGCAGGAACTCATAACTTTCGACGGCCACCTTATCAGACAACGCAGGGGTGTACTCGCAAAGGCGCAACCCACGCTGCTGCTTGCGTTTTTTCTTCATGGTCACCTGTGCCCGCAACTGCAGCAGCATCACGGGCCACTCAGTCACCGCGCCAGCGGCCACTTTGACATTGGCACCAGCAGGTTTTTGGCACCCGACTCCAGAGCTTTTTGGCACCGGTGGGCACCTTGGGGCATTTTCGATCACGTCGCCCAAGGGCACCATTTTCAGGATTGTCAACCAACCAATCGCCATGCCGCACCTCGTCAAACAAGTCGGCTGGCAATGTCCGCCAATGCGTAAAACAGCCACCCTTTACTGTGGCGTCT
>DAOSLL010000371.1:0-4716 GCA_035368905.1 Rhodoferax sp. | reverse complement strand
ATTGCGGTGATTGACGGCATTGCTTTCCAGACCAATATTCTGGCGCTCAACGCCGCCATTGAAGCCGCCCGCGCCGGCGAGCAGGGCCGCGGCTTTGCGGTGGTGGCCAGCGAGGTGCGGGCGCTGGCCGGCCGCTCGGCCGAGGCAGCCAAGGAAATCAAGACGCTGATCAGCGCCAGCGTGGAGCGGGTTGAGCAAGGCACCACGCTGGTTGATCAGGCCGGCAGCACCATGACCGAGGTGGTCACGTCGATCCGACGCGTCACTGACATCATGGGACAAATCAGCAAGGCCAGCGAAGAGCAAAGCCTGGGTGTCTCGCAAGTGGGCCAGGCGGTGTCACAGATGGACCAGTCGACCCAGCAAAACGCGGCGCTGGTGGAACAAATGGCCGCTGCAGCAGGCAGCCTCAACAGTCAGGCGCAGGAATTGGTGCAGACCGTTGCCGTGTTCAAGCTCGGCGCGGCAACAAGTTCCAACCTGAGCCGTCTGCCGAGCACCGCCGTGCGGGCACACCCGCCCAAAGCCAGTACGTTCAAGGGCACCGACCGCCGCGCCTCGGGCACACCCAAAGGTGCAGCAGCACGCGGCACCAGCCCGGCACAGCCATCGGCCAAGGCCATTGCCGTCGCCAACAATTCGACCAGCGACGCAGACTGGGAAACCTTTTAGCGGCTGCCAGTGGCCTGCATTGGCGGGCCATCTTTATAGTCGCGCATTTTCAAGTCGCGCCTTGCAGTGTTGGTGCCAACCCCGCTGTGCGCCCACGCCAGCGTGACAATGCGCCAGCCGTTCAGGCTCACACCTCGTTGGACAAAGCTCAGGTATCAGTTCAGCCTGGTTTGCAACCTAGAATGCGGCTGTCATTGGGGAGTAGCCGCCCTTCTTCACTGAGAGGGGCTTGCGTCAACAGACTTGTCAGGCCAACAGCGGCAGACATGGCGCAAGCGAGGTTCACAAACGTGGATTTTGGCGAGACCTTTGGCTGCACAGCGCCGTTTTGGCCGGGGTTGCCGTGCAGTCAGGGGTTTGATTGCCGGCCTTTCTTGGGAACCTCAATGGAAGCTTTTCTTATCTCAACTGGTATCGTTGCCCTGGCCGAAATGGGCGACAAAACCCAACTGCTGGCGCTGATTCTTGCGGCCCGTTTTCGCCAGCCCTGGCCGATTGTGGGCGGCATTTTTGTCGCCACCATCGCCAACCATGCGTTGGCCGGGGCGGTTGGTGCCTGGACCACAACGGTGCTGGGCCCGGATGTGCTGCGCTGGGTGCTCGGTGTCTCCTTCATTGCGATGGCGATCTGGATGCTGATTCCTGACAAACTCGATGACAATGACAGCCCCGGCAAGCCGCGCTTTGGCGTTTTTGGCACCACCGTGGTGGCGTTTTTTCTGGCCGAGATGGGTGACAAGACGCAGGTCGCCACAGTGATGCTGGCGGCAAAATACCACGCCTACTACTGGGTGATCGCGGGCACCACGGTCGGCATGATGTTGGCCAATGCGCCGGTGGTCTGGCTGGGCGAGCGCATGACGCGCCTGATACCGCTGCGCGTGGTGCACATCGTGTCGGCGCTGATTTTTATCGGTTTGGGGTTGTGGGCGCTGCTAGGACGGTTTTAGCAGCGGGCCGGGAAACTCTTGCGCCGCATTCGCGTCCGGCGCACAAATGGCGGGCTTATTTGCGTTAGCATCATTTGCCCGCAGCAATGAGTGTTGGCAATTTTTATTTGACCCGGCCAAACAAAGGACTTCTATGAGCCAAAGCAAATTCCGTCTGGTGACCCGCAGCGACTTTGATGGTCTGGTCTGCGCCGTGTTGCTCAAAGAGCTCGACCTGATTGACGACATCAAGTTTGTCCACCCGAAGGACATGCAAGATGGCAAGATTGACATCACCAGCCGTGACATCACCACCAATCTTCCCTACGTAGCGGCGGCACACCTGTCGTTCGACCACCACGAGTCGGAAACCCTGCGCAACACCGGCGAGCGCAGCAATCACATCATTTCGGCTCACTCACCGTCGGCCGCGCGTGTGGTTTATGACTATTACGGTGGCGCCAAAGCGTTTCCGAACATCAGCACCGAGATGATGGAAGCAGTTGACAAGGCCGATTCGGCACAGTTCAGCCACGATGAAATCCTGCAGCCAACCGACTGGGTGCTGCTGAACTACCTGATGGACTCGCGCACCGGTCTGGGGCGTTTTCGCGAGTTTCGCGTCAGCAACTATCAGTTGATGATGGATCTGATCGACTACTGCCACAACCACAACATTGCTGAAATCTTGCGGCTGCCCGATGTGGTCGAACGCGTCGAACTCTACTTTGACCACGCCGTGCGCGCGCGTGAGCAAATTGAGCGCTGCGCCACCGTGCATCACAACCTGGTGGTGCTTGATCTGCGGCCAGAAGAAACCATCTGGGCGGCCAACCGTTTCATGATTTACGCGCTCTACCCGCAGTGCAACATCTCGATCCACGTGTTGTGGGGCGTGCAAAAACAAAACACCGTGTTTGCCACTGGCAAGTCGATCCTCGACCGGAGCAGCAAGACCAACGTTGGCGAGCTGATGCTGCAGTACGGCGGCGGCGGCCACAACGCGGCGGGCACCTGCCAGGTTGAAAACGACCGGGCAGCAGCGGTGCTCGGCGAGCTGATCAAGCAAATCAACGCTGACGGCTGAAACCCGCCCTGCTCATCAGACGCTAGACCACAGGCGGCGGGCGGACAAGGCGGCCCGCCGATCAGGCGGCTAGTGGCATTGATATACTGCCACCGCGCCGATTTGCCAGAATTGCGGGCGCATAACAAATACCGCTAAAGATGCCTGCCAACCCGGTCATGCCTTTAGCGACCCTCAATACCGACATGATCGCTACACCCCAGTCGATGCCTTTCACAGCCGCGTTGCCACTGCGAAGCGGTGCGAGTCTGCGTGACTATTCCCTGAGTTTCGAGACCTATGGCACGCTCAATGCCAGCCGAACCAACGCGGTTCTGGTCTGTCATGCGCTCAATGCCTCGCACCATGTGGCTGGCGTTTACGCCGGTCAGGACAAGTCCGAGGGCTGGTGGGACAACATGATTGGCCCGGGCAAGCCACTCGACACGGACAAATTCTTTGTCATTGGCATCAATAACCTGGGCTCCTGTTTTGGCTCCACCGGCCCGATGCACAACAACCCCGACACAGGTCGGGTTTACGGTTCTGATTTTCCGGTGGTGACAGTCGAAGACTGGGTCGATGCACAGGCCCGACTGCTCGATGCGCTGGGCATCCAGACGCTGGCCGCCGTGATGGGCGGCAGCCTTGGTGGCATGCAGGCGCTGAGCTGGACGCTGCAGTACCCGAGCCGGGTACGCCACGCGCTGGTGATTGCCAGCGCCCCGAGCCTGACGGCCGAGAACATTGCCTTCAACGAGGTGGCCCGGCGCGCCATCCAGACAGACCCCGATTTTCATGGCGGGCATTTTTACCAGCATGGCACGGTACCCAAGCGCGGCCTGCGCATTGCCCGCATGATCGGCCACATCACCTATCTGAGCGATGACGTGATGAACGAAAAATTTGGCCGTCGACTGCTTGCGGCCAGCCAAAGTGACACCGAGCGCGACTACTTTTACAGCACCCTGGAGGCTGAATTCCAGATCGAGCGTTACTTGCGCTACCAGGGCGACAAGTTTGCCGAGTACTTTGATGCCAACACCTATCTGCTGATCACCCGTGCGCTGGACTATTTTGACCCGGCGCGCGCTTACGGCGGCAATCTGAGCCTGGCACTGGGACGCGCCAGCGCCAAATTTTTGCTGGTGAGCTTTACCACCGACTGGCGTTTTTCGCCCAGGCGCAGCCGCGAGATCGTCAAGGCGCTGCTCGACAACCAGCGCGATGTCAGCTATGCAGAGATCAGCGCGCGCCATGGACATGATGCCTTTTTGCTCGATGACCCCCGCTACATGGGCGTTGTCCGCTCTTACTTTGATAGTATGGAGGTGCCCTCATGAGCGACCCTCAGGTTCAACAGGCGCTGGCCGAGTTGGTGCCACCGGGCTCGCGCGTGCTCGATCTGGGTTGCGGCGACGGGGCCATGCTGGCACACCTGCAGCAAACCCGGGGTTGCACCGGTTACGGCATCGAGATTGACGATGCCAATGTGCAGGCCTGCGTCAAGCGCGGCGTCAACGTCATCCAGCTCAACCTCGACGAAGGCCTGTCGATGTTCGAGGATGCCTCCTTTGACGTGGTGTTGCAGATTGACACCCTGCAGCACCTGCGCAACGCCGAGGTGATGCTGCTCGAAACCGTGCGCGTGGGCCGCATTGGCGTGGTTGCTTTTCCCAATTTTGCCCACTGGCCGAACCGCCTGAGCGTGTTGACCGGACGCATGCCGGTGACACGCCGCCTGCCCTTCCAGTGGTTTGACACGCCCAATATCCGGGTGGGTACCCATGCTGACCTCGGGCTGCTGGCGCAAGGCAATGACCTGAAGGTGCTCGACAGCTTTGGCATCCAGGACGGCGAAGTGGTGCGCTGGTTCCCCAATTTGCTGGCGGGTACCTCGGTTTACAAGCTATCTCGCTAGCAAGCCGGTTGGCCCCTGTTGTTTGGCGTTTTCGCCCCCAACTGTGCCTGCACGTTCAACTTTGACGACTCTACATGACACACTCTGCCAGCACCTTGTTTGATCCGGTTCACGCCGGTGCCATTGCC
>DAOSLL010000370.1:0-4738 GCA_035368905.1 Rhodoferax sp. | reverse complement strand
ATCGAGCACCGACACGCCGTCAACCAGGCCGGTTTGCGCCAGCAGCGCCGGGCATTTGTCGGTGATGACCATGTCGCTGGAGACGATGACGATGCTGCGCTCAAACTGCGCAAACATGCCCGCCATCCAGGCGTTGGTGGCCAGCACCAGCTTGTCGGCGGTGACGCTGCCGCCGGGGGTGCGCACGCTGACCGGCTGGCCGGTGTCAAAGCCGAGCATCGGGCTGCGCTCGAAAATGCGGATGCCCATGGCAAGCGCCACGCGACGCAGGCCACGCACCAGCTTGCCGGGGTGAACGGTGGCAGCATGCGGTGAATAAACCCCGGCAAGGTTGCTGGCCGAGCCGGAACGGTGCGCCACTTCTGCAGGCGACAGCCGGTAATACGACTCGATGCCGCACGACTCCAGCGCCTGCATGACCGGCTCAAGCGTGCCGACCTGCGCCGGGTTGGTGGCGGTGTAAAGGGTGCCGTCGTGGCGAAATTCAGCGTCGATGCGATGCGCCCGGCAAAAGTCGGCAATCTGCTGCACCGCTGTTTCAGAGGCCCTGACCAGCCGGATCGCTTCGGACTCGCCAAACAGCCGGTGCAGCGTGAAAAACTTGGCCGACCAGGTCAGCACACAACCGCCGTTGCGTCCGCTGGCACCGGCCCCGCACAGGTCACCTTCCAGAATGACGATGTCCAGGGCCGGGTGCTGCTGCTTGGTCTGGATGGCAGTCCACAGGCCGGTGTAGCCGCCGCCGACGATGCAAATGTCGGCCTTTATGTCGCCCTGCAAGGCCGGGGCCAGATCGCCGGCATTGAACAAGGCCTGCTCGATCCAGAACGGGCGCATGGCGGTTGGCGTGTAGGGGGTTGCGTGTTTTTCAGTTTTCATTGGAACCATTGCTTCAACCGAAATTTTGAAAACTCGCCGATGCCGCGTGGGTAAGGCCCGCAGAATTGGGGTCTGAGCCCGATTCGGTGATGCATTGCTGGCTGGTTTGGCAGCACTTGGCCGAATCGGGATCCGACCCCAAATCTGCTACCAAATCTGCTAGCACTTGCGCCCTGTTGATGAAAGGATAAAGACAGGACAATATTTGCAACACTTGCTGCAGCTTCACTCTGAGGAACTTGCCAGGTGTTTTGTTGACATTGGCGGGCGTTGTCCATGCTGATCTGGCATCAAACCCAGGGCAAGGAGTAGGTTTTGAGGTTGGTAAAGCTCTTGATGGCTTCCTGCACACCTTCCTTGTAGCCCAGGCCAGAGTCTTTGATGCCGCCAAAGGGGGTGAGTTCGAGCCGGTAGCCGGGCACTTCGCGCACATTGACGCTGCCAACCTGCAGTTCGTTGATGAAGCGGGTGATGTAGTCGAGCCGGTTGCTGCACACCGAGCTTGACAAGCCGTATGCCGTACCGTTGCTGATGGCAATCGCCTGGTCGATGCTGTCAAAGCGGATGATCGGCGACACCGGGCCAAAGGTTTCTTCCTTGGCCACCCGCATGTCGGGCAGCACATGGTCGAGCACGGTCGGTGAATACAGCGCACCACGGCGTAGATTGCCAACCCGCAGGCTGGCGCCCTGCCCTATGGCCTCGTTGACCCGGCTTTCAAAAAACATCGCGGCTGGCTCGTCGATCACCGTGCCCATGTCGTTGCGCTGATCCATCGGGTTGCCATATTGCCAGGCAATGGTCTTGGTCACCACCTGTTCGACAAACTCATCGGCCACTGCCGAATGCACCAGCATGCGTTTGACCGCAGTGCAGCGTTGGCCCGAATTCTTGTAGCTGCCCTGCACCGCCAGCGTCGAGGCTTCGTCGATATCGGCATCTTCCATCACGATGATCGGGTCATTGCCGCCAAGCTCCAGCACCATGCGCCGGTAACCGGCCTTGGCAGCAATGTACTTGCCAATCGCCACACCGCCGGTGAAGGTGACCAGATCGACGTGTTCGTTGCTGATCAGCTCGTCGGCGATCTCGCGCGGGTCACCGGTGATGACACTTAAGCATTCGGGCGGCAAACCAGCTTCATACAGGATGTCGGCAAACAGGATGGCCGAAAACGGCACTTTTTCAGACGGCTTGAGCACCATGCGGTTGTTGCTGGCAATGCTGGGCACCACCTTGTGCGCCACCTGGTTCATCGGGTGGTTGAACGGGGTGATGGCGGTAATGACACCCAGCAGCGGGCCGCGCTGGGTATAAACGCGGCGCTTTTTGCCGTGCGGGGTCAGGTCGCAACTGAAAATCTGGCCGTCGTCTTTCAGGCATTCGCTGGCACCAAACAGCAGCACGTCGCTGACCCGACCGGCCTCGTACAGCGCATCCTTGATGCACAAACCTGCCTCCGCCGTGATGAGTTGCGCCACCTCGTCAAGCCGCTGGCTGATGATGGCGGCAGCCCGGTTCAGGATGGCGGCGCGCTCAAACCGGGTCAGCTTGGGCTGGTAGCTGCGCGCCGCAGCAAAGGTTTCGCGCACCTCGTCCAAGGTGGCCTTGGGCACCGTGCCAATGACTTCTTCAGTGAACGGGTTGAACACCTTGATACAGCGTTCGCCCCCACGATCTGCCCCGACCTTTCGACCGGCCAGGCGCATGGCGTTGAGTTGATGGTCACGGATGTATTGCTGCATGTCATTCATGGTGTTTTATACAAGAAATTGGCCTACAACCCTTATGGAATAAGCGCTGATAGCTATTTTAATAATAGTATTCAAGGAACCGTTGGCACCGCCCTGATGACAGTCGAAGCAGGTCCAGGCCAGCGCCCGCCGTCCAGACTGAAACCGGCCCCCTAGCGACAGCCGACCATCGCCTCGGTCAATTTCTGCCACGCCGTAGCAGATTTGGGGTCGGATCCCAATTCGGCCCAACGCTGCCCGCAAACCCAACAAGGCATCACCGAATTGGGCTCTGACCCCAATTCTGCGGGCCAACCCCAAGCTGCCCGCCAAAGCCGGATGAGGCAAGCCGAAATTCAGCCTGTTATACATGGCAAATCACCTTCCAGCCCTTATGAAACAAGCGCAAGCAGCTATGCTAAATAGAGCATGAATGATCACGCAACATGATTCAGCACCAGATCAAACGCATCAAAATTGCGCCAGCGCTTCGTCACATCCAGCCCAGGCAGACGGCGGTTGACGATCAGCGGCACGCGCTGCTCGCTGATGCCGCCGTGCGAGCGCAGCGGCACCTCCAGCGCACTCAGGTCGTGCCGTGCCACCGAGGTGCCAATCACGGTAGCGCGCTCCGACACCACCACGATGTCGCCAATGCGGTCGGCCGGCAGCTCAAACCGGGCGGCCGCCTGCGTGCGCGTCAGCACCAGTTCCAGCCCCAACACCTGGCGCAAACGCTCGCAGGCTTCGGTCACATCGACACCGTCGGGTAAATAAACCGTGGCATAAGAGCCCAGCGCGCCATGGTGAACGACATAGGGATCGGTGATTGGCAAAATCACCCGTGCCTGCGCCGCACCCAGCCAGGCATCAAACCAGTCTTGCAGGTAGATCACATCCGGTGTGCCGTCCATGGCGGTCTTGGCGTTCATGCCGTGGTCGGCAGTCAGGGCAATCACGCAGCCCATGGCATCGAGCTGGCCCAGATAGCCGTCCATCATGGCGTAAAACGCATTGGCCCCGGCCGTGCCGGGCGCGTGCTTGTGCTGGATGTAATCGGTGGTGCTGAGGTACATCACATCGGGCCGACCAATTTCCATCAGCTTGACACCTGCGGCAAAGACAAATTCGGACAAGTCGGCGCTGTAAACGCTGGGCAACGGTTTGCCAACCAACGCCAGCACGTGGTCGATGCCGTTGACCGCCAGCGTGGCCTGATCGGCTTTTTCTGCCGAAAAGCAGATGCCGGTCATTTTGTGGCCGAGCAGTTCGCGCAGCTTGTCCTTGGCGGTCACCACCGCCAGTTTCAGCCCGGCATCGCTGAGTGCAGCCAGCAGGGTTGGCGCACGCAGCCACTTGACATCGTTCATCATGACTTCAGTGCCGCTGGCGGTATCGAACAGGTAATTGCCACAAATGCCATGCACGCTGGGCGGCACACCGGTCACGATGGACAGGTTGTTGGGGTTGGTAAAGCTCGGAATCACGCAGTCGGCCACCAGCGCGGTGCCGTGCGCCAGCGTGCGCTTGAGCCACGGCATCTGGCCGCTGGCAACGGCCTGTGCCAGGTAGTCAGGCTCGCAGCCATCGACACAGACCACCACGGTGGGGTGCTTTGGCAGTTGGTAGCTGCGGCCATTGACGTTCAGGCTGGGGGATTTGGCGGTGTTCATGGGTGGTGGCTTTCAGGGTGAGGTTTGATCAGGGTGCGGCAATTTCGCGCAGGCATTGGTCCAGAATGTCCAGCGCCTGCGCCATTTGTTCGTGGCTGGTGATCAGCGGCGGGGTCCAGGTCAGCACGTTGCCCATGGTGGTCTTGAACGACAGGCCACGCGACATGGCGGCGTACAGCACCGCTTCAGCCACATCAGTGGCAGGTGTTTTGGCGGCGCGGTCGGTCACCAGTTCAATGCCAATCAGCAGACCACGGCCGCGCACGTCGCCAATCAGCGGATGCTGCCTGCGCATGTCTTGCAGGCGCTCCAGCGCATAAGCGCCGACGCTCGCGGCGTTGTCAACCAGTTGCTCGCGCTCAATGATGTCCAGCGTGGCCAGCGCGGCGGCGGCGGTGACCGGGTTTTTTTCATGCGTGTAATGGCCAAAGGCATATGCGCCTGCCAGGTCCA
>DAOSLL010000369.1:0-4740 GCA_035368905.1 Rhodoferax sp. | reverse complement strand
GCCTTCGGACGATCCGCTGCCGCTGATGCTGGCCGAGCCGCGGCAGCTCGGCGACGTGTTTCAGCTCATCGGCGTGCATCTGTCGCAGGCCCGCCGGGCGTCGCCGGTGCGGAACTTTCGGGCGAGATTCCCGTGGCTGCTGGCCAACATCGCCGGCGGCATTGCTGCCTGGGCGACTGAACTCGACCCCGCAGTGCCGACCTACTGATGTCAGCGGCAAATACTCCCCTGCGCTCCGTCAGTCCCCGAGTCGTCCCCATTTTTTCAGGCACACCATGAACCACTTTTGTCCGCTTCCCCTGACCCTGGCGTTGGGCACCCTGCTGGCTTTGCCTGTCCAGGCGCAAAGCCTGGTTGACCTGTATGAGTCGGCCCGGGGATTTGACGCCGGTTTCCAGTCAGCCAAGCTGCAATACGATGCCAACCTGGCCAGAGCGGCACAGGCCCGTGCAGCGATTTTGCCCACTGTCGGCCTGGCCATGGGAGTCACCCGCTCCAACATCAGCAGTGACACCGCCGTTTTTGATCGGGGCAGTTTTGGCAACCAGAGCGCCACCGTCAATGCCTCGCAGCCGCTTTACCGACCGGCCAATGTGGCGCTGGTCGAGCAAGGTGAAAAGCAGATCGAACTGGCCAAAGCCCAGCTCACTGTGGCCGACCAGGATCTGGTCATTCGCGTCAGCCAGGCCTACTTTGACGTGCTGGCTTCGGACGATAGCCTGAACTTGGTCCGAGCGCAAAAGACCGCCGTGGCAGAACAACTGGCCTCAGCCAAGCGCAACTTTGAGGTAGGTACCGCCACCATCGTTGACACGCGCGAGGCGCAGTCAAAATTTGACCTGGTGCTGGCGCAGGAAATCGCCGCTGAAAACGATTTGCGCGTCAAGAAAGTGACCCTTGATCAACTCTCCGGCAAAACCGACGCAGCGCCGAAGCCTCTGAGTGTGCCGGTCGCAATGGTGCCGTTGGCACCAGACGACATCAACCAATGGGTCGCACAGGCTGAGGAGTTTCATCCCGGAATTCTGCAAGCCAAGGCAAATGTCGACATCGCCGAACTGGAAACCGAAAAGGCCAAGGCGGGCAACAAGCCAACACTTGACCTGACCGGCAGCTACGGTGTGACGCGAAACAATGGCACAACCAATTCAACGCTCGACTACCGCACCAACGTCGCGACCATTGGCCTGGCATTGAACCTGTCGCTGTTTGCCGGCTACGCCACGCAAAATCGCATCAAGGAAACCCTGGCGCTTGAAGAAAAATCCCGATCCGACCTTGAATCAGCCAAGCGCGGCGTGGCCTTGGCCACGCGCACGGCTTTTTTAGGCCTGCAATCCGGCCTGGGCCAGGTCAAGGCGCTGGAGGCCGCTGAAGTTTCCAGCCAAAGTGTGCTTGACTCGACCAAACTGGGCTACGAAGTCGGGGTGCGCATCAACATCGACGTCCTCAACGCCCAAACCACCCTGTTTGACACCAAGGCCAAATTGGCCAAGGCGCGCTATGACGTGTTGCTCGGTGGGCTGAAGTTGCGCCAGGCCAATGGCACGCTAAAGGCTGAAGACATCAACTCGGTTAACTCGCTGCTGGTCAGGTAACCAAGCGGCAGGCCGTATCGATCCTGCCGGGTCAGTGGTTCTGGCCGTTCCCCATCTGCCCCGGTGCTTGCGCTCGGGCAGAAAACCATCGCTGCACATGGGGGGGAAAACAAGGTTGATGCATTGATCCTGCTCTGGTGACTGTGACTGTTTTTTGTACTCTTCCTGAAGATCAGCTAGGCAAGAGCTTGTCAATTTGCGCTGCAGGTGCAGCAAATTTTTGCATCGGATACCAATCTCTGGCCACTAGCCTGCGGCAAGAATCCCGGCACTGCAGAAAATTGGGCTCCAGTTTCACGGGCCAAGGCAGCCATGCCATTTCGATGTGGATCGGAGTGGTGCTGCAACCAATACCGGTACCTCAACGGACAAACTACTGGTTGGCCCAATCAGCTCGGTGAGGCTGATTCGATGCTGCCGTTCGGATTGCAGGACTCTTTATTATTTTCATGAGAAATTGCCCTGTAGCCTTTGTGGAATAAGCTCTGGCAGCTATTGTTTTTGATAAATTCTGGGGCATTGACGAGTGATATTGGTGTCTGAGAGAATTGCTTTTCGACGCTGTTTTTTTTTGCGTTGCCCATGTGCTGCCGCAATTGCGATCCGTCCCCAAAATCACTGCACCTGTCATTTTCTATGTCCAACAAGTCTAGGCATCGGCTGGGATAAATTTGCTTGATGGTTGATGAGCCTGGAGGTCTAGATATCAGCAGGTGAGTGATGCACCGCGTGGGCTGGCGCACAATCCGATAGCGATCAGCCAGGCTTTGTCTTCAAACCACCATTTCGACCGCGACAAGCCAAGTATTCTTTCCAACCAGCGCTATTTTCAAAACTTTATTCGCCGGGACTTTCAGCATGTCACCATCCACCTGTCCTGCGGACTTCGAGCACCTGTTCGAATCTGCCCCAATTTCACTTTGGCTGGAAGACTACAGCGCACTCAAGACCCTGTTTGAGCAGTGGCGTGAGCAGGGGGTCACCGACTTTGGCGCGTTTCTGAGGGCCTCACCCGGTCGGCTTGCGCAATGTTCAGGCTGTCTCAAAGTCATCAAGGTCAACCAGAAAACGCTGCAGGTGTTTGCCGCTGCCGATCAGCAGCAACTGGTTTCACGCCTGTGCGAGGTGTTTCGTGACGACATGTTCGACAACATGGTGACCGAACTGGAACATCTGTGGCGCGGCGAACTGGAGTTTGCCAATCAGACCGTCAACTATGGGCTTGACGGCAGGCGCATCGACGTACAGATTCAGGTCCGCGTGCTGCAGGGGCACGAGACTGACTGGACCAGGGTGATGGTGTCGCTGCAGGACATCACGCCGCAAGTGCAGGCCCGGCTGGAACTGCAACGCAGCGAGCGCTATGCGCGTGACCTGTTTGAACATTCGCCGGTGTCGCTGTGGGTCGAGGACTTCAGTGGTGTCAAGGTGTTGCTTGATGAGGCGCGCGCCAAAGGGATTCAGGATTTTCGGGTGTTTCTCAGCGTACACCCGGACTTTGTCACGCGCTGTCTGGAAAAGATCCGGGTTATCGATATCAACCAGCAGACCCTCAAAATGTTTGCTGCGCGCAGCAAGGACGAACTGCTGGGCAACCTCGGCTCGGTCTTTCGGGGCGAAATGCAAAACTCATTTGCCGAGCAGTTGCAAGACCTGTGGAACGGCAAACTGACGCAACAGCGCGAGGTGATCAATTATTCGTTGACCGGCGATGTGATCAACATCCACCTCCAGTTCTCGGTGTTGCAGTTGCACGAGGCGCGTTGGGATCAGGTGTTGATTTCGCTGGTGGACATCACTGCACGCAAAAAAGCCGAGGCCTATCTGGAATACCTCGGCAAGCACGATTCGCTTACCGGGTTGGGCAATCGGGCCTTCTATGTCGAGGAACTCAACCGCCTATCGCGCAAGGGTCCGTGGCCATTGAGTTTGTTGGCCATTGATCTCAACAGCCTCAAGGGTGTCAACGACAACCAGGGACACGCGGCCGGCGATGCCTTGCTCCGACGGGCTGGCGAGGTGCTGGCCAGCGCCACCAACGGCCAGACAGCTTGTACCGCGCGCATTGGTGGCGACGAATTTGTCGTGCTGCTGCCTGGCACCGATGAACGCGGAGCGCAGTCGCTTAAAGCGCGCATTCAGAGCATGACCGACCTGAACAACCAGTTTTATCCGGGCCAGCGCCTGAGCATGGCAATTGGCATTGGGCTGTGCAGCGGCCCGGGTTTGGTTGATGCAGCGCTGAACCAGGCAGACCAGGACATGTTTGCCGCGAAAACTCAGTATTACACCGACATGCAGATCGAGCGTCGCCGCTATTGAGCGTACCAGCGCGTCGGCGGGCGGGGCGCTCTTGAAAAAACAGGGGGTGATTTGGCGACTCAACGATGCTGGCTGCTGGTCACCCTTGCCGACGACCAGGTTCCGCGCTGATGGCCTGTTTCAGATCGTCCGAGATTCCTCAGTTGACTGCTTGTTTTCCTTTGTAAGCCCTCATGAATACTGACCTTTTCAGCTTTGATCGGGTTCACCCATTGAGTCACAGCGCTGCTCATCCGATTGAACCGCTTGCAACGCGCCTGGGGGAGTTGCGCCTGACTCGTCTGCCAGGACGACTTGTATTCAGGCGTTACGCGTCGTCGCCACCCCGAGCAGCTCGCCAGCGGCCCGCGCGGGCGCTTCCAACTGAGGAATCTCGGATGCAGGCCCGGCCGCGCCAAACATGGTGCCCCGGACGAAGGGGCGTTGCCGCAGTGACTAGGCCGGTTGTCGATGCATGCACTGGTGGGCCAGGTAGGCCAATTGCGCAATGCCTGGCCTGGGCACCATCAAGGCTAGCCAATAACCCGCACTCGGATCACGTGTTGCACTGCTGCGATGGCCAGCAGCACATCGTCGGCGGGCCTACTTTCCACATCAATGAGGTTGAAAGCCAGTTCGCCCCGGCTCTTGTTCATCATGTCGATGACATTGACCTGGTTGCCAGCCAGCACCGATAGCACCTGCCCAAGCACGCCCGAGACGTTGTTATTGGAAAACGTGATGCGAGTCAAGCCGGCACTTCGAGCCATGCTAACTGCCGGGAAATTCACCGAGTTGGTGATGTTGCCGTTTTCCAGGTAGTCCATGAGCTGGTTGGCGG
>DAOSLL010000368.1:0-4743 GCA_035368905.1 Rhodoferax sp. | reverse complement strand
CCGCAACGACCCTTTTTGCGCCGACCCTCTGACCAATAGATCAACTTTCGGCCAGCAAATCAGGTAAAACCTGCCTCGCTGGTGTCGATTTTCGCACTCGACACCAAAGACCAGACAGGCTCCTAGCTGAAAAAGCTCTTCAAACGATCTGTCCAACTGTCCCCGGTGGGGGAATGTTTGGCCCCACCTTTCTTGAGCGATTCATCGAGCTCACGCAGCAGCTTGCGCTGATGCTCGGTCAGCTTGACCGGTGTCTCAAGCAGGATGTGACAGTACAAATCGCCTGGGTAACTGGAACGAACACCCTTGATGCCCTTGCCACGCAGTCTGAATTGTTTGCCGGTCTGGGTGCCTTCAGGCACATCAATGGCCGCCTTGCCAGCCAGTGTGGGCACATCTATTTCGCCACCCAGGGTGGCGGTGACGATGCTGATGGGTACCGAACAATGAAGATCGTCGCCGTCACGCTCGAAAATATCGTGTTTCTTGAGGCGAATTTCAATGTACAGGTCACCCGGCGGCCCACCGTTGGTGCCTGGTTCGCCATTGCCGGCGCTGCGAATACGCATGCCACCGTCGATACCCGAAGGAATTTTGACCTCCAGCGTCTTTTGTTTCTTGATCTTGCCCTGGCCATGGCAGGCTGGGCAGGGTTCAGGAATGACCTTGCCAGTGCCACGGCAGGTCGGGCAGGTTTGCTGCACGCTGAAAAAGCCCTGGCGCATTTGCACCGAACCACTGCCACCGCAGGTGCCGCAAGACTTGACCTGGGTGCCAGGCTTGGCTCCGCTGCCATGACAGGTATCACAGGCTTCCCAACTCGGGATACGGATTTGCGCGTCCTTGCCCTTGGCGGCTTCTTCCAGGGTGACTTCCATGGCGTAGCTTAAATCGCTACCGCGATAGACCTGACGGCCACCGCCGGCGCGACCACGCTGCTGGCCAAACATGTCACCAAAAATATCGCCAAAAGCTTCGGCAAAGCCACCATAGGCCTCAGCGCCGCCCGGACCGCCGCGCATGTTGGGGTCCACACCGGCAAAACCATGCTGGTCATAAGCCGCACGCTTTTGCGGGTCCGACAGCATTTCGTAGGCTTCCTTGCTTTCCTTGAACTTTTCTTCAGCCGCTTTGGCAGCATCGCCCTGGTTGCGGTCAGGATGGTGCTTCATCGCGTGTTTGCGATAAGCCTTCTTGATCTCGTCCTCGGAAGCGTTTTTTGGAACGCCCAGAACTTCGTAATAATCTCTTTTTGCCATGGTCTACTCGTACCTGGTTTCAATACAAACGCCGCGTTGAAGCCAAAAGGCAATCAACGCGGCGTTTGTTGCATATGTCTACAACAGTGATCGGGCCAGCGCTCAGGGCTTTTTGACTTCTTTCACTTCGGCATCCACCACATTGTCGTCTTGTGCGGTGCCACTTTGCGGCGATGCCTGCGCACCATCAGCGCCAGAGTTCCCTTCAGCAGCCTGCTTGGCCTGCATATCAGCATACATTTTCTCGCCGAGCTTCTGGCTTACGGTCATCAGGGCTGCACTCTTGTCGTCAATGGCGGCCTTGTCTTCGCCTTTCAAAACCGCTTCCAGATCCTTGACAGCGGCCTCGATTTTTTCCTTTTCGCCAGCATCGAGCTTGTCACCATACTCGGTCAGGCTCTTCTTGACGCTGTGCAGACTGGCCTCGGCTTGATTGCGGGCCTGAACCAGCTCAAGTTTTTTCTTGTCGTCCGCAGCATTGAGTTCGGCATCCTTGACCATTTGCTGAATCTCGGCCTCTGACAGACCCGAATTCGCCTTGATGGTGATCTTGTTTTCTTTGCCGGTACCCTTGTCTTTGGCACCGACATGCAAAATGCCATTGGCATCAATGTCAAACGACACCTCAATCTGCGGCAAACCGCGCGCTGCCGGAGGGATACCTTCAAGGTTGAATTCGCCCAGCAGTTTATTGCCAGCGGCGATCTCGCGTTCACCCTGAAACACCTTGATGGTCACCGCTGGCTGGTTGTCGTCGGCAGTCGAAAAGGTTTGGGCAAACTTGGTCGGTATCGTGGTGTTCTTGGTGATCATTTTGGTCATGACACCACCCAGGGTCTCAATGCCGAGCGACAGCGGTGTCACGTCGAGCAGCAGCACGTCCTTGCGATCACCAGAGAGCACCTGGCCCTGAATGGCGGCACCCACCGCAACCGCCTCGTCGGGATTCACGTCCTTGCGGGGTTCTTTGCCAAACAGTTCCTTGACCTTCTCCTGAACCTTGGGCATGCGGGTCATGCCACCGACCAGAATCACGTCATGAATGTCGGCCGCGCTGACACCCGCATCCTTGATGGCAGTGCGGCAGGGAGCCATGGTGCGCTCGATCAACTCTTCGACCAGCGACTCCAGTTTGGAGCGTGTCAACTTGATGCTCAGGTGCTTGGGTCCAGATGCATCAGCCGTCACATAGGGCAGGTTGATGTCGGTCTGGGCACTGCTGGAGAGTTCGATCTTGGCCTTCTCAGCCGCTTCCTTCAGGCGTTGCAAGGCCAGTACATCCTTGCTCAGATCAACGCCCTGCTCTTTCTTGAACTCGGCGATGATGAAGTCGATGATGCGCTGGTCAAAGTCTTCGCCGCCCAGGAAGGTGTCGCCATTGGTGGACAGCACTTCAAACTGCTTTTCGCCGTCCACATCGGCAATCTCGATGATGGAAATATCGAATGTTCCACCGCCTAGGTCATACACCGCGATTTTGCGGTCGCCCTTTTCGTTCTTGTCCAAACCAAACGCTAGCGCAGCCGCCGTTGGCTCGTTGATGATGCGCTTGACTTCGAGGCCGGCAATCCGGCCAGCATCCTTGGTCGCTTGGCGCTGGGCGTCGTTGAAGTAGGCTGGCACTGTGATCACCGCCTCGGTCACGGCCTCGCCAAGGTAGTCTTCGGCAGTCTTTTTCATCTTGCGCAGTACATCAGCACTGATTTGCTGGGGTGCCAGACGAGTGCCACGAACCTCGATCCACGCATCGCCATTGTCTGCAGCGGCAATTTTGTAGGGCATCAGGTTGATGTCTTTTTGCACCTCTTTTTCGGTGAACTTGCGACCAATCAGGCGCTTTACTGCGTACAGGGTGTTTTTCGAGTTGGTGACAGCTTGCCGCTTGGCAGATGCACCGACCAGAACTTCGCCGTCTTCCTGGTAAGCAATGATGGATGGTGTGGTGCGTGCACCTTCCGAGTTTTCGATCACCTTGGGGCTATTGCCTTCCATGATGGCCACGCAACTGTTGGTGGTGCCCAGATCGATGCCGATGATTCTGCCCATGAGGAACTCCTAAATTTTTTCAGATGTTGATAACTTGTGGATGACTTGAAGTATTTCAAGCCGGATCGGATGCCTATTTCGGGCCCGATACCGTGACCAGGGCTGGTCGCAGGATACGTTCGGAGATCAGGTACCCTTTTTGCAGCACCATCACCACGGTGTTGGGCTCCTGGTCACTTGGCACCACGCTGATAGCCTGGTGCAGGTGTGGATCGAACTTCGCCGCAGGTGCCGGATTGATGACCACAACCTTGTTGCGCTCCAGCGCGGCCAGCAGTTGCCTCAAGGTAGCTTCTGCGCCTTCACGGATCGCCTCCAGCGCACCTTCCTTCACCCCCAAGCCAGCTTCCAGGCTGTCGATCACAGGCAACAAACTGTCGGCGAAACCTTCAATGGCAAACTTGCGTGCCTTGGAAACATCGTCTTCCGCTCGACGACGGGCATTTTCAGCATCTGCCTTGGCGCGCAAGAATTGATCAGCCAACTCTGCGCTTTTAGCCTGCAACTGAGCCAGATCGGCTTGGCATTTGTTGAGCGCCTCGGCCTCGTAGTTGGCCATCGCAGCGGTGATATTCTGGATGTCCTGCTGATCGGGCGCTGCTGTTTCGGTATGGGCCGCCGAATTGTCGGCGCCAGTAGTATGCGGTGTAGGGTCAATCATTCGGAGATGGTTTAAATACAAAGAAGCTTGGACTTGGAGGCGGGCAACGAATTTTCAAGCCCCCCAGAACAGCGATCAACGCCGAAACCCAAAAAAACCACGCGCTGATAGCTGACCATTCTGATGTTGACGCTACGCTGGCGCTCTGGTGATGCCTCGATCACCCACGTCTCACCACTGACCCTTCAGCGAACGCCAAGCAGTTCCACTTCAAACTTCAAGGTTGCATTCGGTGGAATGACACCGCCAGCACCACGCGCACCGTAACCCAGGGTGGAGGGAATAATCAGCGTACGTACGCCACCAACACACATGCCGGCGACACCTTCGTCCCAGCCTTTGATGACCATGCCAGCACCCAAGGTGAAGACAAACGGGCTTTGGCGGTCTTTGCTGGAATCGAACTTTGGGCCCTGAACGCCGTCCTGATAGAGCCAGCCGGTGTAATGAACGGTTACCTCGTGCCCTTTGGCGGCAAGGTCGCCGGTGCCAGTTGTGTTGTCGTCATATTCAAGTCCGGAGGGCGTGGTAGTCATGGAGGTCAATGTTGGGTGAAAAAATGGTGTGGAATGTCAGGCAAATCAGACGGCTTTTTTAGCCTGGCCGCTGGCCCATTTGGTGGCAAAGGCAGACAAATCGCCCATGCGTTTGAGCAGGTCAGCGCCCGCAGCGGTGACCAGATAGCCTTTGTTGCCATGGGTAATGAGATCAGCTTCGCGAAGCTCTTTTATGCGAGTATTGAGCGTATTGGGCGTGATGCCGCCGACGCTGTCTTGC
>DAOSLL010000367.1:0-4755 GCA_035368905.1 Rhodoferax sp. | reverse complement strand
AACCGGCCTGGCGGTCATTGAGCCAGCGCACAATCTGCTCGGCGCAGCGCGCGGCAAAGCGCTTGCGCATGCCGTCGGCATTGATCAGCTCCAGATCGTGCACCAGGGTCATGGCAGGCACCGGGCCATTCGCGTTGACCAACTGCTCTTTGCGGCCATTGGCCACGACGTTGACGAACGGCAGGGGATTGTCGTCACCCTGGCGGTACATGAAGGCCCCTTCAGTGCGCGTTGCCTCGGCATGGGCAAACCAGTGGTTGACCACATCGACCAGGGGCTGGGTGGCGCGAAAGTTTGTCTCCAGCACATAGTGGCGGCCGCTGGTGGCGCGGCGCGCCTGCATGTAGCTGTAGATGTCGGCACCCCGAAAACCGTAGATCGACTGTTTCGGGTCACCAATGAGCACCAGCGCGCTGTGGCGGTCATTGGTCTGGGTCTGGTAGATCTGGTCAAAAATCTGGTACTGCAGCGGCGAGGTGTCCTGAAACTCGTCAACCAGGATCACCGGGTACTGGGCCAGGATGCGTTCGCGCAGGCGCGTGCCATTCTGGCCGCCCAGGGCGCTGTTGAGGCGGCGCAGCATGTCGGCAAAGCCGAAACTGCCGCTTTGGCGTTTGAGCTGCAGCAGCCGCTGCGCTACCGTGGCGGCAGCGTGCAGTCGCACCGCCACGCGGATGTCAGGCAGTTTGTCAAGCGCCACTTCGAGTGCGGCAAACTGGGCAAACTCAGGCGGCAGGGCGATTGACGGCGCACCGGGCTTGCGGGCCAGCAGCAGTCCGTCCGGGGTGAAGCGCTCCCAGCCGGTCTTCAGGTCAGGCTTGTCGTCTTCAATCGCTCCGTTGGCCCAGCTTTTCAGGGTGTTGAGCCAGCCGGTGTAGTTCTTTGGGCTGAGTTTGTGACCGTTCCAGCCGCTGTTCTTGCTGGCGGTTTGCGCGTCCAGCCAGTCCTGCATGGTTTGCGCCCGTACCGCCCAGCCTTCCTTGATTTGCGCCAGCGCCGTCGCGCGTTGCGTGGTGGCCTGGGCCAGCACCTCGGCCAGCGTTCCATCGCCTGCTTCTGGCGCAATGTCCTGGTTCAGCAGCCCGCGCAGGTCAGCGCTGAGCTGGTCCACGTCACGCCAGATTGCCAGCACCTGCGCCAGCGGCTCGGCAGCCAGCGGGTAACAAGCCTGCCGCCAGTAATCGTGAGTCGCTTCGATGCGCATGGCTTCTTCATCGGCCACCAGTTCTTCGTCAAACAGGCAACCGCTGTCAAAGGCGTGTTCCTTGAGCATGCGTTGGCACCAGGCATCGATGGTGTGCACGGCGGCATCGTCCATGCTTTCTGCGGCCATCGCCAAGACCCAGGCGGCACGGTTGCGCTGCGGCCCCGGCGCATAGTCGGCCAGTAAGGTGGTCAGGAAAGTGTCATCCGGCTCGGGCTGTCGCTCCCCCCGAAAACACTGGGCGGCGCGGAGCAGGCGTTCGCGAATGCGGTCTGACAGTTCGCGCGTGGCAGCCCTGGTAAAGGTCATCACCAGGATTTCAGCCGGGCGCAGCGGCCGCTCAAAAGCATGTTCGCCGCCGTGGCCGAGCACCAGACGCAGGTACAGGGCGGCGATGGTCCAGGTTTTGCCGGTGCCAGCGCTGGCTTCGATCAGCCGGCTGCCCCACAGGTCAAAGGTGGCGGGATGCAGGACTTTGTTCGCTGGTTCGGGGGTGGTACTTGTCATGGACGCTTATCTGTGTAAAAACGTAACTCAAACGCTACATAGTTGATAGCTGGTAGTGCTAGATGAATAAGCGCTAGAGGCCAAAATATCATAAATTGTCAGCGCATCAAAGCGCCGCCTCGGTGCGGTGAAAGCGGGCTGTCACATGCTGATTTGCCCAGTCCAGCAAGGGTGCATAAACCTGCCGCGCCAGACTCTGGAAGCGGCCTTCAGCACTCAAAGCCTCAAAGTCCGGGAACATGCGGGCCAGGCAGGGCTCATCGTTTTCACCAGTTTGCATAAAGCTCCCCTCGTATTGCGCAATCGGGCCTTTGTCTTTCAACTGGGCCAGCGCCGTTTTGGGCGGCAGCGGCAATGGCGCCTGCATGCCTAGCAGCCAAAGTGACAGCAGCATGCGCAGTGTGGCCTGCGCTTTGTCCTTGGGCATCGGCGAGATGTCAACCAGCCCGTCGCGCCCAACCAGCACGCCGCAGGCGTTCAAGCCACTGGCGGCAAGCGCCAGGCTGCGCACCCAAGGGCCGAGCAGCTTGTCGGCTCTGGCCACTGGCTTGGCCCCTTTTTCAAGCAGTTTGCCCGGCTGCAGTTCCAGCCAGGCGGTGCTGACGCTGTGCGGCTGGCTGGTAGCAGGCGCTGGCAAGGCTTCACCCCGGCGCAGGTGATCAATCCAGTCTTCCAGCACCACCTCGCCCTGTTGCAGGCGAACAGACTGACGCTCTGCCGGTTCAGGAAAGCGGGCTTGCTCAGTGCGCCAGGCCTGCAGCATGGTGGTCAGCACCGCATGCAGGGCCTGTTGTTTGAGGTCGCCCAGGCCTTTGAGTGGCAACTCACCAGCGTTGTGCAGGCGTGTCAACGCGCTGGTCACGCAGGCCGCACCTTGGACCGCGTCGGTCCGGGCGCTTGCGCTGGTCAGCACATCCTGGATCAGCCCGTATTCCTGCAGGCCATCAAGGGCAAAACACTCTTCGTCGGCCCGGTCCTGAAGGTCTTCATCAAAGACGACTTGCAGCCGCTGCCGAAAAAATGCTTTCACCGGATTGCGCAGAAAACTGGTCAACTGGCTCAGGGTCACTGGCAGATTGGGGTCGGCGCAAAAACTGGTGCCAAGCTGGGTCGCCAAAGCCGTGCCCAGGGGGTCATCGGTGGCGACTGCGCTGGACTCATGGGCCGCACGCCACTCGCGGGCATAGGTCAGCAAGGGGCTGCCAGCTTCAAAGTAGCGCCGACTAAACGGTTGCAAGGGGTGCACGGTGGTGCGCCCGGACACCACCTGCTGGCCCCAGCCGGCGCTCAAGTAGTCGCGCAATTGCGACACCAGCACCGAGGGCGGCTGCTCGCTGTTGTCGCGCACGCTGTGGCCGCACCAACTGATATAGAGCTGGCGCCGGGCCGACAGCAAGGCCTCCAGCATCAGTTGACGGTCATCATCGCGGCGCGAGCGGTCGCCAGGGCGCGAGGTGCCTGGCAACCCCATCAGGTCAAAGTCGCTGCGCTGGCTGCGCCTGGGGTAGTCGCCGTCGTTCATGCCGAGCAGGCAAATCACTTCAAACGGAATGGCCCGCATCGGCATCAAAGTGCAAAAAGTGACGCCGCCGGCCTGAAAGCGCTGGTTCAGCCTGGGCACGTCGATCGCCTCCAGCCAGGCCGAGCGGGCCACGATCAGCGGCACTGCCTGGACAAAACCGGCTTCTTCACAGGCCGTTTGCCAGGCAATCAGCCCGTCTTCAAGCGCGCCAAGTGCCTGTTTGTCGGTGGGCGACTCGCACCTGAACATCGCGGCGAGCAAGGTGCGGCCGCGCTGCGCCCAGCTTGCGGGCTCTGCTGGCGTGTTGGCCACGGTCCACCAGTCAACCAGCGCCTGCAACAGGTGGGCCAGCGACCCGGCCAGCTCGGCTTCCAGACCCGCCACCTCGCCGTAGGGCTCAATGTCGCTGAAGTCGGCTAGCGGATCGTCGGCCGGCACCACGCCACTGGCATAGCCCAGCAGCATGCGGCGCAGGCCAAACCAGGCACTGTTTTGATCGCCACAGGCCAGCAGACCCAGATCGGCGCGATGCTCAAGGTTCAAGCCCCAGCGAATGCCGGCCCCCACCATCCAGCGGGTGAGTCGGGGCAGGGATTCCTGATCAATGCCAAAACGCAGCGCCACGGCGGGTACTTCCAGCAAATCCACCAGTTCGCTCATGCAGCAGCGCTGCTGCGGCAGGCGCAGCAACCAGTCCAGCGCGCCAATCACCGGGCTGCTGGTTCTGGCGCTCATGTCGGCAATGTCAAACGGGATGAAACGCGCGTCCTGGCGCTTGTATTGACCAAAAACGGCCCGGATGGCCGGGGCCATTTGCGTGATGTCGGGCACCATCACAATCACATCGCGCGGGTTAAGCGCTGCCTCACCGGCAGGCTGGGCCAGCAACTGCAACAGTTGGTCATGCAGGATTTCGAGTTCACGCACCTTGCTGTGGGCGCTGTGGAAAACGATGGAATCGTCATGCGCCGCCAACGGCAGTTTGGTGTGGTCCGCCAACGGCACCAGGTCACGAATGCGGTTTTGCACCCGCCTGAGCAAGGGCATCTGCTCATCTTCCTCAGTCTCGTCAAACAAATCAAGGCGGGCCAGACCGAATTTCAGGCGGCAATGCTCGGCATCGTCAAAGACATCGAGTTGACGGATGAAGTCGCGCCCCTGCCGGCCCCAGGCAGCCAGCAGCGGATGGGCATGGGCATGCATGTCTTCCAGCGGCAAGGCCGACAGCTCCCGGCCCTGGCGTAACGGCTGGCGCCTGCGCTGCGAATTGAGCAATTCACGGCCATCCATGATGTCGCCCCAATAGAAGCGACAGGGGTTGGGGATCGCCAGCATGACCTGGCGGTGGGCTGCCAGCGCCGCCAAGGCCTGCAGGGTGGTCCAGGGGATCTGGCTCATGCCAAACACGATCACCCGTTGCGCCACCCGGCTGGCCAGGGGCTCGCCCGATGCCAGGCGCGCCAACACCCGCTGAGCAACAAGCGGGCGGATGCTTTGCTGTTGCTGGGCGTCAAGCGTTTGC
>DAOSLL010000366.1:0-4758 GCA_035368905.1 Rhodoferax sp. | reverse complement strand
CTGCGTGCCGACCGGGCCAAATACCCGGTGCTGCTGTCCAACGGCAACCTGGTGGCGCAAGGCGATCTGGAAGGCGCAGGCAACGAGGGCCGACACTTCGCCACCTGGGTCGATCCGCACCGCAAACCCTGCTACCTGTTTGCCTTGGTGGCAGGCAAACTGGTGGCGCGTGAGCAACGCATCGTGTCACGCGCTGGGCGGGACCATTTGCTGCAGATTTATGTGCGAGCCGGTGACATGGACAAAACCGAACACGCGATGAATTCGCTGATCAATTCAGTGATCTGGGACGAAGTGCGCTTCGGTCTGCCGCTGGACCTGGAGCGCTTCATGATTGTGGCCACCAGCGACTTCAACATGGGGGCGATGGAAAACAAGGGCCTGAACATCTTCAACACCAAGTTTGTGCTGGCCAA
The DNA here is from genome assembly GCA_035368905.1 of Rhodoferax sp. Taxonomy (GTDB): domain Bacteria; phylum Pseudomonadota; class Gammaproteobacteria; order Burkholderiales; family Burkholderiaceae_C; genus Rhodoferax. The sequence goes on along the minus strand of DAOSLL010000366.1, from coordinate 4,342 downwards.
CCAGGCCACCGCCACCGACCTGGACTTTGCCAACATCGAGAGCGTGGTCGGTCACGAGTACTTTCACAACTGGACCGGCAACCGCATCACCTGCCGCGACTGGTTTCAGTTGAGCCTGAAAGAAGGGCTGACGGTGTTTCGCGACCAGGAATTCAGCATGGACCTGTGTGCCGACGCGTCGGCCCGCGCGGTCAAGCGCATTGAAGATGTGCGGGTGCTGCGCACCGCCCAGTTCCCTGAAGATGCCGGCCCGATGGCGCATCCGGTGCGGCCCGACAGCTATATCGAGATCAACAATTTCTACACCGTCACCATCTATGAAAAAGGGGCTGAAGTGGTGCGCATGATGCAGACCCTGGTCGGCAGATCAGGTTTTGCCGGTGGCATGACGCTGTACTTTGCCCGCCACGACGGCCAGGCGGTGACCTGCGATGACTTCGCCCAGTCGATTGCCGATGCCAATCCGGACTCGGCGCTGGCTAAGCTGCTGCCGCAGTTCAAGCGTTGGTACAGCCAGGCCGGCACACCCCGTGTCAATGCCGCCTGCCAATACGATGCACAGGCCAAAACCTGCACGCTGAGTTTTGTCCAAAGTTGTCCGGCCACGCCAGGGCAAGATGCCAAAGAACCTTTTGTCATCCCGATCAGCCTGGGCCTGGTGGCCGCCGATGGTGCCGCCGTGCCGCTGCAAATTGGCGGCAGGCTGGTCGGCAACGACGGCAGCCACCTGTTTGTCATGACACAGGCCACCGAGTCGGTCACTTTCGAGAACGTGCCAGAGCCGCCGGTACCGTCTATCTTGCGAGGCCTCAGCGCACCGGTGATTCTGGAATTTGACTACACCGACAGCCAGTTGCTGACCCTGCTTCAGTGCGACCCCGATCCGTTCAACCGCTGGGAAGCGGCGCAGCGGCTGGGTTTGCGATGTGCTATTGATTCAATAGCTGCCAGCGCAGATGTGAGTAGCGCTAGACCCCTGAATGATGCATTTATTCAAGCCATGCGCAGCGTCTTGCGCAGCCCCACGCTGGATGCTGCCTTCAAAGACCTGGTGCTGACGCTGCCGTCTGAAACCTACATTGCCGAGCAACTGGCGCTGGTTGACCCGCAGCGCATCCATGCGGTGCGTGAGGCCATGCGTGAACAGCTTGCCCAAGCCCTGCTGGCCGACTGGCAGTGGGCGTTTGAGGCGCACCAGCACAACGGCGGCTACCGCCCGGACACGCTTTCCAGCGGCCGCCGGGCGCTGGCCGGGCTGTCGTTGAGCTATTTGTGTCTGGCTGCCCGCAGCAGCGGCGACACCGTTTGGCCGGGCAAGGCGTACCAGCGCTTCAAGGATGCCGACAACATGACTGATCGCTTCGGTGCGCTGAGCGCGCTGGTGCACAGCGGGCACCCGCTTGCAGCCAAGGCGCTGGCACGTTTTCACCGCCTGTTCAAAGGCGAAGAACTGGTGCTCGACAAATGGTTTGCACTGCAGGCGGGGGCGAGCGACCGGGGTGGCCTGGTGCTGCCAGCGGTACGCCTGCTGATGCAGCATGCCGACTTCAATTTGCGCAACCCGAACCGTGCACGCAGCCTGATATTTAGCTATTGCAGCGCCAATCCGGGTGCCTTCCACCGCGCCGATGCGGCGGGTTATGTGTACTGGAGCGAGCAGGTACTGGCGCTTGATGCCATCAACCCGCAACTGGCCGCGCGCCTGGCGCGCGCCCTGGACCGCTGGAAGAAGCTCGCCGAGCCCTATCGGGGTGCCGCCTGCGAGGCGCTGACCCGAGTCGCCGCCAAGACAGATTTGAGCAACGATGTGCGCGAGGTGGTCAGCCGCGCACTGGCCGATTGACCAACCACAGGAGTTCACTATGAAAAAAACTTATCTCACCCGCTACCTGGTCGAGCAGCAACGCTTGAACCAGCACATCTCGCCTGAGCTGCGCCTCATGCTTGAAGTGGTGGCCCGCGCCTGCAAGCGCATCAGCCAGGCGGTTAACAAGGGGGCGCTAGGCGAGGTGATGGGCAGCGCCGACAGTTCCAACGTGCAGGGCGAAGTGCAGAAAAAGCTCGACATCATCGCCAATGAAGTGTTGATTGAAGCCAACGAATGGGGTGGCCACCTGGCGGCCATGGCCAGCGAGGAAATGGAAGGCATCCACGTGGTGCCCCATCGCTACCCGCAGGGCGAATACCTGCTGCTGTTTGATCCGCTTGATGGCTCCAGCAACATTGACGTGAATGTCAGCATCGGCACCATTTTCAGCGTGCTGGTCAAGCCCGAAGGTGCCGGCGTGTCAGAGCAGGACTTTTTGCAAAAAGGCACCAAACAGGTGGCGGCCGGCTACTGCGTCTATGGTCCCCAGACCACTCTGGTGATGACGGTCGGCGATGGCGTCATGGTGTTCACCCTGGACCGCGAGCAGGGCTCGTTTGTGCTGACGCAAGAGCACCTCAAGATTCCCGAGGACACCAAGGAATTTGCCGTCAACATGAGCAACCAGCGCCATTGGGCGGCACCGGTCAAGCGTTACATCGACGAATGCCTGCAGGGTCGCGACGGCCCGCGCGGCAAAGACTTCAACATGCGCTGGGTCGGCAGCATGGTGGCCGATGTGCACCGCATTTTGAGCCGTGGCGGCGTTTTCCTGTACCCCTGGGACAACCGCGAACCCGAAAAACCCGGCAAGCTGCGCCTGATGTACGAAGCCAACCCGATGAGCTGGCTGGTAGAGCAAGCCGGTGGCGCCGCCACCGACGGCAAGCGGCGCATTCTTGACATCGAGCCGACCAGCCTGCATGCGCGGGTCAGCGTCTTCATGGGTTCGAAAAACGAAGTTGACCGCGTTACCGGTTATCACGCCGAGGCCTGAAGCCAGGTCTGTCCGGCTGGCGCTAAACCGGTGCTCGTCAGGCCGGTTTGGCGCGGTCGGTGGCCCCAATCATGGGCCAGCAGGAGGGGCAGCGCGCAGCTTCAACCGGGGCATGGATGCCAGATGCCAAGCCGCTTCCATGCAGGCCTGTATATATTGAGTGAAGTGCCTGAATGAAGCAACTTGAACGACTCCTCTTCCTTCAAGGGAACAGGTGCTTCTTCTGTGCCGGGGAGGTTCCGGTCGGTGAAGCTAGCGTTGAGCATCTATTGGCCACATCAAATGGTGGCCCCAAGGAGGACGCGAACTGTGTTGTCTGTTGCAAGGCTGTCAATGCCGCTCTCGGCAACCTCTCAATCAAGGAGAAATTCCAGGCGGTATTAAACCAGCGAGCACGGTTCGTCTGCCCAAGACCAAGCGGTAGCGCAATTGCAGAAGAGAGCCGCGCCGTCACTCACGAGGAGGTTGCGGGGAAGATTGATCTTGTGGTGGCATACCTTCAGAAGCACAGCCAATCCCGGCCCGGGCGCGTAGCGGCCTTGAAGAACACCATGAACTCTGTATTTCAGAAGACCTTAACAGAGCCTGAACTCGACGTCCTAGTGTCCAATCTGCAATCTTTGGGCCACATCATCGTCGAAGGCACAAAGGTCACCTATGCGCTACCCATTGGCTCCTAGCCCCTCAGTCGAGGCGACACATTGCAGCAAGCTGCAATGTGTGCCTCACCTCGAACATTGACCGCCGCATGCCTGCATCCCCTTCCAAACCAAAAACCACTGCCAGCCCGGCTGCGCTGGCATTGGCACCCACTGACGAATCCGAACAGGTCCGCTCTGGCACCTTTGTCAGCTTCCCGGATTCTCCCTTTGAACTTTACCAGCCGTACCCGCCCGCAGGGGATCAACCCGAGGCGATCCGGCAACTGGTCGATGGCATCAATGACGGTGAGGTGTTTCAGACCCTGCTGGGTGTCACCGGCTCGGGCAAGACCTTCACCATGGCCAATGTGATTGCCCGGCTGGGTCGGCCAGCGATTGTTTTTGCCCCCAACAAGACGCTGGCAGCGCAGCTCTACAGCGAGTTTCGCGAGTTTTTCCCGAAAAACGCAGTGGAGTATTTCGTCAGCTACTACGACTATTACCAGCCTGAAGCCTATGTGCCGCAGCGCGACCTGTTCATTGAAAAAGACTCTGCCATCAACGAACACATCGAGCAGATGCGCCTGTCTTGCACCAAGAGCGTGCTGGAGCGGCGCGATGTGGTGATCGTGGCCACAGTGTCGGCGATTTACGGCATTGGCCAGCCCGAGGCGTACCACAAGATGGTGATGACGCTGCGCGCGGGCGACAAAATGGGCCAGCGCGACATGATTGCCCAGTTGGTGCGCATGCAGTATGAGCGCAACGACGTTGATTTTTCACGCGGGGCGTTTCGGGTGCGTGGCGACACCATCGACGTTTTTCCGGCCGAACATT
>DAOSLL010000365.1:0-4780 GCA_035368905.1 Rhodoferax sp. | reverse complement strand
GGCTTGGGCATCAAATTGCCCTGCAGCCCTTTAGCATATTGCGCTGACAGCTATCAAATCTGACTATAGCGAAGGCGCGGCTTGACGCTGGCTTAGGTGCGCCAGGACTACCCTTGGGCCGAGTTCAGTTGCCATGTGGTTCCAAAGCTGCCTCTACGGGCAACACCGGTGTAGCGAGTTTTCGTCAAAGTGGGGAGGCTTTCGCCCGATGTTGAACTGGCCGCGCCTTGGTGGCCCGCCTGGACATGGCCCGCACAGACCGCGGCGTGCGCAACAGCATGGCTGCACACGCAGTGATGAAAAGCGGCTGGTGCGGCGCAGCAAGCCGCTGCAGCGAGCGGTGCGGCGCTTCGCCCACCCACGTCTGCCAACTCGACGGCACCGGTCCAAGTCCTTCAAACCGCCGTTTTGGCCCTGTCAATCTATACTGGTTTTCCCAGACCACTAACCTGAGTACCCAAATGGATGTCAACCCAAATCCCGCCTCCACCGACCTCGCTGCGGCCAGCGACAACCTGAATGCCGCCATCAACCTGCGTCTGGCGTTGCTGGGCTTGCCACTGGCAGTGGGTGCCGATGGGGCATCCATCACCGGGCTGATGGCACCCATCCTGGCGCGCCAGCGCGAACTGAGCCGTCGCCTGGCCGACCGGCTGTGCCCGACCGACACGCGCATTCAGCACTTTCTCAATGAGTATCTGGCCGACGTTGGCACTGCACCGCACTTGCCGGGGCGCACGCTGGTGCTGGACCAGTCCGGTCTGGCGCGTGGCCTGTCGCTGCCAGCGCACGGCGACTTTTTCAAGTCGCCGCTGCTCAGCAGCTACCGGCTGCGCAATGGCGTGCTGCACAACCCGGCCAATGACCGGCGCACCACGGCCGGGGTTTTTCACGTTGTCGAAGGCGGTTTGCCGATTCCTGACGACAAGCTGGCTGTGCCCAAGCTGGCTTTCTCCAAGCTGCTGGCGCTGGCCTTGATGCCGCCAGCCGAGTCGCTGCAACTGCCCTTTACGGCGGGCGAAGCGGCCCCGGCCAAATGCATTGTGTCCTTGTTGCTGCGCCCGCTGGTGGTGCCGGCGGTGCCCGGCTTTACCACCGAAAAGCGGATGGAAACCCGCTTTTTTGTGCCCGGCGCGCTGGTCGCGAACCTGGATTTTGTCGAGAGCATTTTTGGCAACGCTGGCGACCCCTACCTGCCAGAAAACGATGCGTCGCTTGATCCGGACAGTTGGACCGGCCACACCGGCTGCGTGATTCTGGCGCCGCACCTGACGCGGGTGCCAAAACACCTGCTGGGCCTGCCGCACTGGGACGACGCGACCGCGCTGCAACGGCGCGACGGCATGTGCTACAAGAGCGAAACCGAGCTTTACAACAACGGCAGTGCCTTCAAGTTGTGCGCGCGCGACCAGCGCGGGGTGATATTTACCATCATCGCCGACAACTATTTTGGCTACTGCAAAAAGGAAGTCAAAACCCAGATCAGCTATTCGGCCAACCTGTTTGGTTCTGCCGAAGAAGAGCATTCAGGTGGTGCACTGGTGTTTCCAAGTTACAACGAAGGGCTGGAATTTACCGACCTGACGGCTGGCGATGACTATTCGCTCAAAGAGGTGCTGGCGCGCGATGCCAGTCGCTTTGCCTTGCAGCCCGATGGCCATGCGCTGGACCTGACGCAGCCCCACATCATTCTGGTGCCCGAGAAGTCCACCTTCAGCCTGCGCGCCAAGACGGTTTCGTGGTCAATGCCAGACGGCAAGACATCTTCGATCCGGCTGCAGGCCGGCAAAACCTACATTGGCCCGAATGGCTACCGCATGCACATGGAGCCACTGAGCGGCAATCCGCACCTTTGGAACCTGGTTGGCACCTCGGCCGATGTGACGGCCTGCCACAAGCCAGCCACTGTTTCTGGCGGTGGCAAGTCCGAAATTTCCAAGGCGATCTCGGACGCGATTCTGGTCGGTTATGTGTACGTGGCTGACCTTGAAAAAGACCTGGACGCGGTGACGGCCATCCTGGCGCGCGATTTTTCCGAACGTTTCAGCGACCCCGACAAACTGGGCACCGACCATCGGCTGATTTTGAGCCGCGAGCGCTCCATGGGCAGCGTCATCAAGCTGCTGACCCCGTCGAGCCGCGACTACAACGATGCCTACAACACCTGGCTGCGGGCGATTCCGCAGCACATCAAGGAACTGGTGTTTGTCATCAAGCGCTTCCACCGCGCCGAATGGGGCGATGACTGGCGCAGCCATTATTCGGTTGACCTGATCAATGGCCGACCGGGCTATGCGCTCAAGCTCAACGGCAGCACGCTGATTGTCAACACGCTGCGGGTCGGTTTCGAAAAAGACGGTGCCTGGCGGGTGTTTGGCTTGCGGCATGACTTTCACCCGGCGATCAAGGTGCAAACTGAAGACGACATCACCGCCAGCGTGGTGGCACCGGTTGGGCCGGATGCCTTGTCGCGCAAGTTTGTGCAAAACTGCGAGTACCGGCTGTTTCAACGGCCCGACGATGCGGTGCACCGGGGTTACGACCGCCAGGCCGAGGCAGACATCGCCACGCCGGGCACTTTCATTTCCAACTTTCAGCCGCTTGACGGTTCAGACGCGCAGGAACTGATGGACGACTCGATTGGCTTTAGCGCCTTCACCAGCCCGATGCAGCAGTTGATCCAGGCGGCGGCCCAGGCCCCGCAAGGCTCTTCGCCAAAGTATTTCGTCTCTTCGGCGCATTCGCGTCTGGTGGACGGCAAACCCACCAAAAACCCGCGTTACCTCCAGTTGCGCCCGGACGTGGCGCGCCCGCAAGACACCGCCTCGGCCGAATTGGCGATGCGCCTGTTTCGCCGCCAGTCAAGCGACGAGCCGCTGATCACGCCGGTGCATGTGGTGGCCGCCGGTCGCCGCAACAATCCGCCCGAAGACGGCATTCGGGCACTTTGCCCCTACAGCCCGCTGCATTACATGGAGTTGCCCGAGCTGTTCATCGAATTCATCAGCTCGATGACCGGCAAGTCGCCATCCACCACCGGTGCCGGTTCTGAAGGCGCGCTGACCAAGGGGCCGTTCAACGCGCTGCCGGCCATCATCGACCTGAACGCCGCCTTTGTCTCTTATGCGCTGACCGGTTACGACGGCTGGGTTTCCTGTGCCGGTTACGTCGGGCCGAACGTGCGGGTCGATCACGATGTCAGCTTGCTGGTGCCCGAGGTCTTTGCGCGCATGAGTCCCGCCGAGCGCAATGCCCAGAAGCTGATTGCCAGCGGCGCGCTTGAGCGGGTGGCAGATTTCGAGCACCGTGGTCAGCCGGTGCTATCGAGCCGGCTTGGCTACCGCATGACGGCGCGCTTTGCCAGCACTTATTTTGGCCGGTTATTTCTGCACCCGCACGCGGTGTTCACCGATGAAATGCTGCGCCCGGAGTTGCAGGACATGGACGTTTTTGCCGACGGTGTGGCCAATATTGTGGCAACCCACCAGCGTGTGGCTGAGAGCTATTTCACCGATGGCAGCATCTCGATGGCCTGTCCGCCGCTCAAGGCCCTGCTTGAAATCATGGCGCATGGACAAACCGAAAGCGGCCTCGGGCTGGAGTCGCCTGAGTTGCGCGCCCTGTTCAGCCGCGAAAGCGTGCTGGCCAGCGACTGGTATGCCGCGCGCCTGGATGCCAAGCAGCGCAGCGACGAAGCCCGGCTGACCCGTGCCGTGGCTTCGCTTTACGAGTTTCTGGACCGCCCCGACAACGCCGGGGTGGCGACCCGGCTGGGGCTGTCGGCGCGCCGCGCCAAAACCAAGACCGAACGGGTTCGGGTTGGCTCAGCCGAGTACCGGGCCGGGCTGGTCGGCACCCTCGGCCTGCATCCGCTTGACGAACTGCCCTGAAACCCGGACTGAATTGGTTTCCAAGGCCGTCGCGGCAAGCAAGCTTGATCAGCGGTGGCCTTGTCGGCATGCCGCTGCGCGGTGGCGGCACTTGGCAGGCACGCCGGTCAGCGGCTGCGGCCAGCCTTGTACTTGCCACTGCCAGCACCAATCACCCCGTCTGCCAGCGCCAGTCGTGCCATGCCTTTGGCCGCATGGGCGTGGGTGATGGCCAGACCCAGCGCGTCGGCGGCATCCGGGCCGGGCAGGCCGGGCAGGTTCAGCAGGCGGCGCACCATCTCCTGAATCTGTTTTTTATCAGCGCGACCCCAGCCAACCACCGCTTGCTTCATCTGCAGCGCGGTGTATTCGGCCACCGGCAGGTCGCCTGACACCAGCGCCGTGATGGCGGCCCCGCGCGCTTGCCCGAGCAACAGGGTCGATTGCGGGTTGACGTTGACAAACACGATCTCGACCGAGGCGGCATCGGGCTGGTAGCGCGCCACCACCTCACGAATGCCGTCAAACAGCACTTTGAGTCGCGCTGGTAGCAGGCCCTTGTCAAGGTGTGTGGTGGTGATGGTGCCGCTGGCGACATAGGCCAGTTCGGCCCCCGCCAGATCGACCAGCCCAAAGCCGGTGGTGCGTAGTCCAGGGTCAATGCCGAGGATTCTCATTTGCTACTATTAATATAGCTATCAGCGCATGTTCCATAAGGGCTAGAGGCCAAAAAACCATCTAACCGAGTGGAAAAAGACGGGTGCCGCAAAGCACAGCGAGTCAATCCGGTCGAGCATGCCGCCAGCCCCGGTGACACCGCGGCCCTCGCCACGCCAGATCGGAATGCCGCGGTCGCGCTTGAGTGCCTTCATCACCAGATGCCCGAGCGACCCGGCGGCGCAGGCAATGAA
>DAOSLL010000364.1:0-4785 GCA_035368905.1 Rhodoferax sp. | reverse complement strand
GTAAAACCCCTACTGTCGCCCCGGCAAAGCCGGGGGATTACCTGTTTTATTTAAGGGGGCTAGAAGTCGATAAGGAGTTGCATGATTTGCGTGGACAGGGCGTTACGGAGGGGCAACTCGGTACCCTGGCCATGGCGGAGGGTGACCTGAACGAGGCTGTGCAGCGTCACCAGGCAGCACTCGCGCTGTTCCAGCGCCTCCAGGAACCGGCTATGGAAGCGGTAGCCCAGCACCAGCTTGGCCGTGCGTTTCAGGAGGCCAAGCAGTGGGAGCAGGCCGAGCGGCACTATCGCGAGTCGGCCGTGTTGAAGGAGAAGCGGGGTGATTTGGCGAGTGCAGCCCGGACCTGGAACCAACTGGCCATGGTCTGTGAGCGCACCGGCAGGCCGGAGGTGGCTGAAACTTGGTATCGCAAGGCCATCGCGGCGATGCAAAACCCGCCTAACGGAGACCGTGGTGCTGTATGTCTGAGCAACCTCGCTGAACTGCTGCAACACCAACCCGGCCGCCTAGCCGAGGCCCACCAACTCGCCGAGGAGGCCCTGGCGATCAAAGCGACCCTGGACCCCGGCGCGGCGGAGATATGGAAGACCTACAGCCTCCTCGCCAAGATCGCCGAGCAGCAGTCACGACCGCGCGAGGCCACCGACTACCGCCGCCAGGCCCGCGAGGCGAAACGCGGCTACGCTGGTACGGCTCATGAGATGAAGCGTTACTCGCCCCTGATCGCTGCGGTGGTGTTAGCCATTGGTGGCGATGCAAAGGCCCAAACTGCCACGGAGAAATACATGGCGCAACTCGAAAAAGCGGGTGGCGAGAATACGGAACTAGCGGCGGCGCTGCGGCGGATTCTGTCCGGCGATCGGGACGAGGAGGTACTGTGCGCCGGCATAGGCCTGACGGCCTCCATGATCATCGAAACCCTTCTCCACGCCCTCGACGACCCTTCAAGCCGAGCGGCCCTGCTACCCCAGCCGAAACCGGAGGACTGAAATGGCCGACCGTCATGTAGAAACGGGCTTGCCCGCGATCAGCGCAACGATAGTGCGGCCAAGCCGGCTCCCAGGGGATACCGCATGAAACCTTTCCACCTCCACATCGCGAGCACCCCGGACGCAAGCGCTGCGGTTTGTCGCTGGTTCGGCACCTCCGCCCTGCGGGCCGAGGGCGCGCTGACCCTGTCCCTCGCCCTGGGGGCCGAGACGGCGACGCTGACCGACGACTTCGCCATCGACCTTGCCCCCCTGTTGGCCGAGGTGGCCGCTGACGGCATCACCGACGCCGAGGCCCTGGCTGCCACCGACGAGTTCCTGCCGCTGCGCGACCTGTTGGCGGCAGCCGGGTTCGCGGAACTGTGCGCGGCGCTGTTTCTCTTTCTCTGGCGCGCCGCCCAGGCGCCAACCCTGTTCGCCCTGAAACGCGGCGCCGACGAGCGGGTCTGGAGCGACCCGGACCGCCGCCTGGTGCGAGTCTGGTTTGCCACCAACCGCAAGCCTTGCGAGGGCGGCAGCCCCGCCGAGCCATTCAGCGCCGATGAGTCGGCCGACACACTGAGCTACGGACACTGCAGCGTGTTCATCCCCAAGAGCCACCGGCCCGGCTCTACCGGCAGCGCATGGTGGCGGCGCTGGATACGGCTGGAAGCGGACGACACGCTGGCATTGCGCGCCACCGTGCGCTTGGCGCGTGAACGTTTCTGGCCGCTGTTGGCCGACAAGTTGGCGACCTGGTGGAAGCCGGGCGAGCGCAATGTCTTCGTGCTGATCCATGGCTTCAACGTCAGCTTTGCGCAGGCGGCAGTCCGGGCGGCGCAGATCGGCTACGACCTCAAGCTGCCGGGCGAGATGGCTTTCTACAGTTGGCCCTCAAAGGGCGGTGTGATGGATTACTCGGCCGACGAGGCCACCATTGGCGCCAGCGTTGGCCAGATCGCCACCTTTCTGGACGAACTTTCGCAGCGCTCGGGCGCCGAGCGCATCCACCTGTTCGTTCACAGCATGGGCAATCGCGGCTTTCTTGCCGCCCTGGAGCGCCTGGCGGCCCTGCGTCGGCCGGCGCTGCGCTTGGGCCAGGTGTTCTTCTGCGCGCCAGACGAGGACACGCGCATCTTCGCCGACAAAACCCAGGCCTTCCCTTGCCAGGCCGAGAACCGCACCCTGCTGGTTTCCCCCGACGACAAGGCGGTGGCGCTTTCGCGCTGGAAACACCAGGCCGACCGCGTTGGCATTGTCCCGCCGCTACGCCAGTACGATGGCATTGAAACGATTTCAGTCACCGGCTTTGGCCTGCTCGACCTGGGTCACGGCTATTTCGCAGAAGCCGAGCAGGTGATTCTGGACATGCGCGAGGCGATCGCTGACCAAAAACGGGCCGGGGCGCGAGCGATTCCCCGGGTCGTGGCCGATCATTTCCAGATCGAAATTCGCTGAACGGGCAAGGCGGTCAGACAAAGAGCGTCACTGGGAAGTGACCAAGGCCCAACCTGAACCATGGCTTCAATAGCCTGAGTCAGCGCCTGCTTATTAATTAGTCTTTAACAAGTCAAGTCTTTGCATATCATGCGAAGAACTCACGTATTCAAAGTCAATCGCCGCGAGGGCGCGACTCCTACAAATTCAAATTGGCGCTGACTGTTTGTGTAGGAGGCGCGCCCTCGCGACGAAGGCTCATCGATCCCGGCTGGTCCGGCTCAGGATTACGGCGCAGGCGGCTCGAAGCAGTTGCATGGACCTGCGGTCGGCGCGCAAGTGAGGGTGTCAGGCCGTTGATAGTCTATAAATTCAATAGCAGGCCGAGCAAATTCCACAAGGGCTGCGCGGTTTTTTTTACGGCAAAGCGCGGGCAGCCTGCCCCAACACCTTTTCCGCCCACTTGTTGAGGCTTTGCCCGCTGCGGGCGCTGGCTTTAACGGCGGCAGCGTGAATGCTGGGGCTTACGCGAAGCATCAAGCGGCCACTGGCCGACTTTTCAGCGGCTTGTCCCAGCTTTTGGCAAGCCTGGATATAGCCATCCACCGCCGCTTTGAAAACAGCCTCGAATTCGGCTACCGAGGTGCCGTGAAAGGTGATGATGTCGTCGATGTCAATGACGCGGCCGACAATGATTTTGTCTTCAACGTCAAATTCCATCTGGGCTGTGTAGCCGTTATGGGTCATCCTGTTCATGGCAAAACTCCAATCTTTTCAATGAATTCCCGTGCTGCCCTGACCCGGTAACGCAGCGATTCATTGCCTGGATTGGGGCGATGAAAATCGGCCCGTTGCCCGTTGAATTCAAATGTCACCGCTGATCCAGGATACGCTGGGCCGCCAAAATGGCGCGACCGTGACCACTTCGGTCAGAATCAGCCCGAAGCCCAGCAGGGTCAGGTGGTTATCTGCATTTGCGGGTGTGGGTGTTTTCGTGCTCTGGCCCCCGTCTGCTGTGCGTGGGTAGCTCCTTAAATACTAGCAATCAGGCATCACATCGGCCGCCGCACCCTCGGGTAAATTCGGCTGGGCGTCGTTCTCGTTCATCAGGGTGACGAAGTAAACCGAAGAACTTACCCGCACCAATGCCCTGCTGTACACCCAGATTGAAGGCCTAACGCAAGAGCGCAACTCACTCAAATCTGGCTGTACACCGCGATCAACCACGCCGACCAACTGCTCTGATTGGCTTGACGAAGAGTTCCCGCGTACTCACTGCACCGCCGTGCTGGCCGGTGGCGTTTGATCAGTCTGGCGAAACATGTGGCTCACATCGACCGCATCAAAGCGGTACTGCTGGCTGCAAAAATCGCAGCCCACTTCAATCAGACCGCGCTCTTGCAAGATGCTTTGCGCCTCATCCTGCCCCAGCCCGATCAGCATTTTGCTGACCCGCTCGCGGCTGCAGGTGCATGAAAAATGCGGTCCGCCAGCGCCTTGCAGCGGCTCAAACCGGCGCAGGTCTTCTTCCCAGAACAGGCGGTGCAAGATGGCCTCGGCATCGAGCGTCAGCAATTCCTCGCGTTGCAGGGTAGCGGCCAGCAGGGCAATGCGGTTGTAGTGCTCATTGATGCCAATCTGGTCCTCATTGGCGGTCTGCGCACCTGCCAGGTTGCCGCTGCCCAACATGGGCAGGCGTTGAATCAGCAGCCCGGCTGCCACTTGCTGGTTGGCAGCCAGCACCAAGGTGGTGTCCAACTGTTCACTTTGCAGCATGTAGTGCTGCAGCACGTCGCTGAGTTTTTCCAGTTTTTCGCGCGCATCGCCAAACAGCGGTACCACACCCTGGTAGGGCTGCTGACCTGGCTGGCGGTTTTGCGGATCAAGCGTGATGGCGCAGCGCCCGGCATTGCCGACATTGACCATCTGGCTCAGGCTGGCAGTGGCATCGATAGCGGCATTCACCGTGGCCGTGGCGCGCAAGCCAAAGTCCGGTTGCACTTCCACCACCGCCAGCTTGACCGGCCCATCGCCAAAAATCTGCAGCACCAGCGCGCCGTCAAACTTGATGTTGGACTGCATCAGCACCGCTGCAGCGGTCATTTCACCGAGCAGGTTTTGCACTGGCGGCGGGTAAGCGCCGTGCATGGTGTTGGCTGCGCGGCGGGCCAGCACCTCGGTCCAGGCATCGGTCAAACGCACCAGCACACCGCGCACCGGCAGGCCTTCAAACAAAAACTTGTGGATTTCAGACACGCGAAGTGGTCCGTATCAGGCAAGTTTGTTCAACGTGGTCTTGAAACGCTGCGCATTGGCGACGTAATGGTCGGCACTGCGGCGCAGGCCCTGAATCTGCTCAGGGCTGAGCTGGCGCACC
>DAOSLL010000363.1:0-4791 GCA_035368905.1 Rhodoferax sp. | reverse complement strand
GGTGCTGGAAAGCTACCTGAAAGCGAACCCGGCCGATGGTCAGGCCATGACCCTGCTGGCGGGCGCTTTGATGTCCAAAGGCCAGCACGCACGCGCCAGTTCGCTGATGCATCAGGCGCTGCAGCTCACCGACGCGCCGGAATTTCGCTCGGTGCTGGGCCTGAGCCTGATTCGCGGTGGCCAGGCGGCTGCCGGCATGGCCGAACTGGAAGCAGCGTATAAAAAGGACCCTCGCCAGACCCCTGCGGCTACCGCCCTGGTGGGCTACTACCTGCGTGGTCGCCAGAACGACAAGGCCGTGGCGATGGCTGAGAGCCTGATCAATCAGCAGCCCGGCAATGCCGGTTTCCACAACCTGCTGGGCATGGCCAAAGGGCAAAGCGGCAAGCTGGCCGAGTCCAAAGCGGCTTTTGAGCAAGCCCTCAGGCTCAACCCGGCGCTGGTGTCGCCCAAACTGAATCTGGCCCGCATCGACATCGCCACCAAAGCCTACGATGCCGCCGCTGCGCGCCTGACCGCCATTCTGAAAGCAGATGAAAAAAACACCGAGGCCATGTTTGAAATGGCGCTGCTGTCAGACCGGCGCGGTCAGGCCGCAGACACCCAGCGCTGGCTGGAAAAGGCCACCGACCTCTCGGGTCCGAAGGAAACCCGCTGGGGACTGGCGCTGTCGGACTTCCATTTGCGCAACGGTCGCGCTGGCCCGGCATTGGATGCTGTCAAGAAAGTTTCGGCCAAGGCCCCGGACGACCTGGCGGTGCTGCTGGCTTATGCCAGGGCGCAATTGGCCAACGGCGATGTGACCGGAGCCAAAAGCAACCTGAACACAGCCACCCGGGTGGCCGACTACAACGCAGCATCACAGGTGCAGATTGCCATGCTGCAACTGGCAGCCAAAAACCCGGGCGGCGCGGCCTATAGCCTGGAAAAAGCCTTGTCGGGCCAACCCGACTTTTTGCCCGCCCAGGCGCTGATGACAGAGGTGGAACTGCGCCAGGGTGAACCTGCCAATGCCGAAAAGCGTGCGCGCGACATTCTGGCCAGACACCCCAAACTGGCGCTGGGCCACAGCCTGCTGGGTGACATTGCCCAGTCACGTGGGCAGCCGACCCAGGCGGTGGAAGCTTACCGCCGGGCGTATCAGACAGAACCGAGCACCAACACCTTTATGCGGCTATTTGGTGCCCTGGCCAATCAGGATGGCGGCAAGGCGGCGATTGAGTTGGCCCAGCAATGGACCAGGCTCCACCCCAAAGACGCCCGAGCCCAAAAAGCGCTGGCCAACACCTATGCCCGCAGTGGCCAGTTTGCGCTGGCCAAAACCAGCTATGAAATCCTGGTGGCACTGACCCCGGATGACAGCGATGCGCTGAACAATCTGGCCAATGTGTTGCTACGCCTGAAAGACCCCGCGGCGGTCAAGATGGCCGAGCAGGCCGTGGCCAAGAACCCGAATGACGCCAATGCGATTGATACCTTGGGCTGGGCGCTGTTTCAGGCCGGGCAGACGGAACGGGCATTGCAATATTTGCGCGATGCACGGCTGAGGCAGCCCGGAAATCCTGAGATTCGGTACCACTTGGCGGTGGTGCTGGCACTGACTGGGCGCAAGGCTGAGGCGATAAACGAGTTGGAGTCCGCATTGAAAGATGGACAGGGATTTGAAACCGCGACTGAAGCTGCGGCGCTACTCAAAGCGTTGAAATAAGTCTGTGCGCTAGCGAACAGTGTCGAAGTTTTTTACAAACGGTTTCACTTCCTTGCGCTGATTCATTTAAGTCGTTGATATTAAATGATCGAATTTTTTGGCATGAATTTCGCTTAGTTAATCAAACCGACTGCGCTTGAATCTAGCGCAGGTTTAGATGAGCCAAAATGTCAAGGATAATGATTATGAAAATTACTGTTTGGAAGCAAATCGCGCAGTCATTTGCGGCATGTTCATTGGCCACTCTTGGAGCATCCGCTTTTGCAGCGTCGGATTGGAGTTGGAATTTCGCTACTGCTTGCGGTGGCAGTAACAATGGCACTTATGCCAGTCTCACGTGCACTTCAGGTGGTTCAAATCCGAATGCGACGTTAACCGCATGGTCAACAACAAAAGATGCAGGTACCACAAAGACAAATTCAACTAGCGGGACTGAGTTTGCGACTGCAAGTCTTGCCTGGTATACCGGTGGTCACATTGGCGTTAAGAATCAAACCGGTGTCGATGAAGTGAATCCCCAACACTCCATGGACAATTACGGCCAAACCGACATGATCATGTTTAATTTCGGAGCAACAAAAGTGGATTTGGACTCCGTCAGCATTGGGTGGAAGGCTTACGATTCCGACATCAGTGTGCTGAGATACACGGGCTCATTGGCACCAGTTGTTGCGGGAAAGTCGATAGCAGGACTGTTGTCGGATGGTTGGGTTTCCGTTGGCAACTACGCTAATCTCAATTCGACTGGCACGGCCAAGGCTGTCAATGCAGGTAATGTGGGTTCAAGCTACTGGTTGATTAGTGCCTATAACACCAACTTTGGCGCGGGTTGCGACACCCTCAGCGGATGTTCAAGTTCATCAACCACATCTTCTACGAGCGGGACAAATGATTACGTCAAACTGCTGGCAGTGGCAGGTAGTCGTGTCACAGAGACCAGCCGAGTTCCCGAACCTGGTTCCCTCGCTCTGCTGGGTGCCGCCACGTTGGGCTTTGTTGCGAGCCGTCGGCGCAAGCTAAAAGCTGCCTGATTCACTTCGTTTCCCAACCCACAAAGGCACCGCTGATCCCGGTGCTTTTTTTATCCCTTTTTGGCCTCTAGCCCTTATCCAGATTGTGCTGTCAGCTATAAATTTATAAGTGAAGTAACGTGCACAAGGCAAGCGCATTCGCGTGTTCGTGGAAAGACAGCAAGTTAACAACATGGAAGCAGACCAAAGTTGCCCTGCACCGTTACTTACCTGCCCATGTCGCGGTTCTGCCGACAGTGCAAAATCGGCCATTCGCCCGTTACTTCGGGCACAACCAGGGAAAAACATGAGCTTGCATTACTTTGTCCGCCTTCTGGTCGCATGCGCGGCCCTGTTTGTCACTTCTGTGCACGCGGATCTGGTCAAGACCATCGCGCAGGTCAAACCCTCGGTGGTGATTGTTGGCACCTACAAGGTCACCAACAGCCCGCGTTTTAGCCTGCGCGGCACCGGTTTTGTGCTCGCTGAGGGCAACTCGCCAGACAGCAATCTGGTGGTGACAAACGCCCATGTGTTGCAAAGACCGGCCGAGGAAGACACCGAGGCCGCCATGGTGGTACAGGTGCGAAAAGGCCTGACCGATTTACAAATGCGCGCCGTCACGGTGCTGGAGGTGGACAGTCTGCATGATCTGGCCTTGCTGCGCTTTGATGGGCCAGCGGTGCCTGGGTTGGTGCTGCGCAACTCTGACACCGTGCGCGAGGGCCAGGCGGTGGCATTCATGGGCTTTCCCATTGGTGGTGCCTTGGGCTTTTCGCCGGTTACCCACCGTGGCACGGTTTCTTCGATCGCTGCTGCTGTGTTGCCACCGCCTACGGCACAGCATCTCAATGCCCAGGCCATCCGCAGTTTGCGCACGGGCAGCAGTTTTGACATCTTTCAGCTTGACGGCACGGCCTACCCCGGCAACAGTGGTGGCCCCTTGTTTGACCCGGACACCGCTGAATTGCTGGGCGTGGTGAACATGGTGTTGATCAAGGGCGCACGCGAATCGGCGCTGACCAACCCCTCAGGCATCAGTTACGCAATTCCGTCCAGATTTGTCGCGCAATTGCTGCAGCGGTATCAAGCCAGGTAATCGCATCTGCAGATTGGTTTTGGGTCAGACTTTGCCTCGAACTAAATGCCTTTGAGCAGTTCAGCCACCTCTTTCTGGCCACCGAACTTGTCACCCAACTTGGCCAATTCGTCGAGTTCCTTCTTGGCCAGGTCTTTTTTGCCACCCTTGAGGTGGATCTTCGCCAGGTTCAGTTTGAACAACTGGTTTTTCGGCCGCGCTGCGACCGCTTTGGTCTGCAATTCAAGCGCCTTGGCATAGTTGCCCTTTTCTGACAGAAGCATCGCCAGCGTGTCCATGAACTCCGGTTGGTTAGGCGCAATGCTGATGGCCTTTTCAGCGTAACCGATGGCCTCGGCCTTGTTCAATTGGCCAGCCACCCAGGCCAGGTTGTTGTAGGCAACTGCATTGTCGGGCTGCAACTTGATCACGTTCAAATAGGTTTTTTCAGAATTGGCGAAATCTCTGCGAGCGATGCCACTGTCTGCCAGGTACAGCAAAAAGCCTGCGTCGTTGGGGTGATCTTTTTGCCAGCTTGCAGCATATTTGTCAGCCTCAGCGATTTTTCCCGAGGCCAGCAACGCCGCATGCAGCTTGACCGCCAGTTCAACCGAACTGACTTGCTTGAGGCCATCGCGGTAGGCAGTGGCCGCGGCATCCCAGTTCTTCTGGGATGCGTTGATGTCACCTTCGAGCACATAGCCTGCGGCATCGCCCGGACCCTGCTTTTGCATGGTTCGCGCAGTGCTCAGCGCCCCCTGAATGTTTTTGCCATCGACGTCAAGCATGATGCTGCCGCGCTGCGCCTGCTGCAGATCGGGCTTGATCTCTAGCGCCTTGCGCAGGCTGGCAGCGGCTGCAGTTTTGTCTTTGGCGGCCATGTGCGCGTCTGCCAGGCGCAGATGTGGCTGCGGGGACAGGGGTTGCATTGCCGCGAGCTTGTTGAAGGTGGCGATGGCCTGGTTGAATTCACCTGCGGCCTGCTGGGTGCGCCC
>DAOSLL010000362.1:0-4794 GCA_035368905.1 Rhodoferax sp. | reverse complement strand
CAGGCTGCGCACAATGGACAGGCCAAGCCCGGTGCCACCAAACTGACGTGTGGTGCTGCTGTCGGCCTGGGAAAACGGCTGAAACAGTTGCACCTGCTGCGCGTGCGCAATGCCAATGCCGCTGTCGCGAACGGCAAATCGCAACGCAACCTCGTTGTCGCTGCGCCCAGTCACCTTGATGCTGATCACCACCTCGCCATCAGAGGTAAATTTGATGGCATTGCCGCTGAGGTTGATGAGCACCTGTTGCAGCCGCAAGCCATCACCCATCAGCACTCTGGGTGTCGCCTGATCGATGTCAAACAGCACCTCGACTGGCTTGGCCCCCAGGTTGGCTGACACAATGACGGAAATATCGCGCATCAGCGTGTCAAGGCGAAACGGGCGCGACTCCAGGGTCATCTTGCCCGCATCTATTTTTGAAAAATCCAGAATATCGTTCAACAAGCCCAGCAAGGAGCGCGCGGCACCTTCGGCCTTGTGGGCGTAGTCCAGTTGACGCTTGGTCAGGTCGGTGTTTTGCAGCAGCTTGAGCATGCCCAGAACAGCGTTCATGGGGGTGCGGATTTCGTGACTCATGTTGGCCAGGAAATGCCCCTTTGCCAGGGTCGCGGATTCGGCCAGATCACGCGCTGCCTGTAAGCGCAGCTCAAGCGCTTTGTTGGCAGTGATGTCGGTGCGGATTCCGATGTAGTGATGCGGCAAACCATCCAGACCCGTCAAAGGAACAATGGTGGCATTGACCCAATAAAAGCTGCCATCTTTTTTTCTGTTCTTGATGTCGCCGCGCCAAACGCTGCCGCGCGTGATGGTGAGCCACATGTCTTCGAACATCGCCGGGCTGTGCTCGTCTGACTTGACGATCCGGTGATTTTGGCCCAGCAGTTCCTCAACACGGTAACCGCTGATGTCACAAAAGCGCTGGTTGGCGTAGGTGATGTTGCCAGCCAGATCGGTGATGCTGACGATGGCGTGCTGGTCCAGTGCGAACTTCTGGTTAATCAGTTCGGCATGTTCCGATTGCAGGCGTGCTGACACCACGTTGAGCGCGCTTCCCAGCGCTTCGACTTCTTGAGTGCTGCGCGAAATCTTCAGTCTGGCACCCATCGCGGTATCGAGCTGGCTGGCAAATTCAGTTGCCTCCCGCAGGGCGCGCAGGGTTGGACGCAGCAGCAATGACAATAGGGATAAGGTCGCCAGCATGGCCAGCAGCACGGCTTTGGCGGCTTGCCACTGAATCTCGCTGGCGATGGCATCAAAGGTGTCAAGCCGGTAGTTGACCCGCACCCAACCCAAGGGGTTGGTGGCATCACCCATGCGATGCCACGCGCTCATGGTGCCACTGTTTCCGGCCAGAAAGTCCCGATGCACCGTGCTGTGCGGTCTGGTTTCGAAAACGCTGTCGGGGCTGGTGTTGGCAGGAATCGCAATCGCAGCAGCGTTGTAGCGCGGCGACCAGGCGCCGTTTTTGTTAACCACTTCGGACAATGGCTTGCCATTGATATTGGTGACCAGTACCGAATAGATGCCGTCCACCGTTGCGGTGTGCAGCGTCAGCGCCTCAATTTGGTGGGGCTCATTGCTGCGCATGAAGTGAACATCAACGGCGGCCAGGTTCCTGGCCAGCGCAATCATTTGCGCTGCAATGGAGCGACGGGCATTGGCGGTTTCTTCGGTCGCGCGGTGATAGCCGTAGCCCATGATGGACAGCACCAGACACAGCGATGTCAGCAGCATGACCTGATGCT
This sequence comes from Rhodoferax sp., assembly GCA_035368905.1. Classification (GTDB taxonomy): domain Bacteria; phylum Pseudomonadota; class Gammaproteobacteria; order Burkholderiales; family Burkholderiaceae_C; genus Rhodoferax. The sequence goes on along the minus strand of DAOSLL010000362.1, from coordinate 3,046 downwards.
CCAGCTTGCGCGGCAGCCAGCGCAACATCCCACTCAGCAGCGTGCAGGAAATTTTGGATGCGCTTTGGTTCATGCTCGGAGGGCCATCTATTACCCAGCAATGGGCACCTGAGACGGCGCAAGTAGATGACCCTTCATGTTATTGCACGGCCACAAACCCGGGCACGACCGGTGTTCTTTGCAAGATAGAGTTGTGTATCAGCCAGTGCCAGCAGGGCATTCTCATCACGACCCGAGTCACCCGAAACACCCACCACGCCAAGGCTGATGGTCACTGCATCCGCAGCCTGTGAGTCAAGGTGGGGAATCCGCTTGTGTCGCACGTTTTGCTCCAATTGCGATGCCATGCTCATGGCTTGTGCAAAAGTGGCATCTGGAAGGATGCAGACAAACTCTTCGCCACCGTAGCGCGCCACCAGGTCAGCCGGTCGACGCAGGCTGCCCTTGAGCGTGGCGGCAATGGCTCGCAAGCAATCGTCACCGGCCTGGTGACCATAATGGTCATTGAATCGTTTGAAAAAATCGACATCCAGCATGATCAGCGCCAGTGGCGATTTGGCTCGGGACGATCTTGCCACCTCCATTGCGAGTTGCTGGTCAAAATAGTGCCGGTTGAAGACACCGGTTAAACCGTCCCGAAATACCAGCTTGCGCATGAGGTCCGACTGGAATTTGAGGGTGAGTTGGGTTTTGACACGTGCCCGCACCACGGCTGGATTGATCGGTTTGGAAATAAAGTCAACCGCACCAGCATCAAGTCCGCGTGTTTCCTGCACTGCCTCGGTATGGGCGGTGACAAAAATAACCGGAATATCATGGGTGTCCGGGGCTGCCTTGAGCGCCTGACACACCTCGAAACCATCCATGCCGGGCATCACGACATTAAGCAGGACCAGATCAGGGGGTGTTTTATGGCAAAAATCCAGGGCCTGCTGACCGCTGGTGGCCATGAACACCTGATATTGCGATGCGAAGATCTGGTACATCACTTGAATATTGATGGGCTGATCGTCAACCACCAGCAGTCGCGGCCTGCCCGGAGGCGCATCGAGCAGCATGGCAATGGCAGTTTGGTCGGTATCCATGAACGCGTTTCAACGTGGCAAACTGCAATAGCAGCGACACCAGGCATCACCATCTTGCCCTGGCCAACAGGCGGCAGGGAAATCCGCTTGCAGCGACTGCCGTAAATTCCTGCGCTGTGCTTTTTTTGAATAAAAACAATAAAAACAAGCACTTACGAATTTTGACATGCTAGATCATCCTATCTGGTCCAGTTGAATCCAACGCCTATTTGACAGTTGTTTCGATAGCCGCCTTTGACCAAGTTAGCGCGCAGGGCACGTCATTTCAATACGCTCAATTGGCCAAGCCATCAAACTGCCCAAACCGCAATTGTATTGAGATGGTGGAGGATTGCCCCTTCAGCTCATCAAAGCTGGGGTGAAACATTGGTCCGATCACTGTATGCTGGCACACCGCTTTATGGGTTTGCTCCGGGTAGCTGGCGTAGCGTTGCGCTGACCAAGGCCTGCGCCAAGGTGATGGCAGCACACGAACACTGGCCACGTGAACGGCACGGGGCTACCCGGCGCGATATTGCCCGGTGGAGGCGTTTTGGTGAACCTTGATGTGAGATCAGGAGAGCTATCGTAAATATAGCTTACAGCGCTTATTCCATCTAGGCTGCAGCCTGATTTCCCGTAAAAACAGTGAGCACCCCGGTGTAGCCATAGAGGTGACTTCTGGCGATCTCGCCGCCGGCGAAAAAACCCACCAAGGGCACGTCGCCCAAGGCTCGGCGGATGATCTGCAGTTCGGCACTCGGGCCACCAAAATGCTGGCCCCCACGTCCGGCGCAGCTCACATAGATGGCCCCGGCGATGCCACGCAGCGGATGCGGTGCCGATTCGGCATCAGATGCTGCCAGCGCCGTGGCCGTCTCCAGGGCCTGCTCCTGCGGCTCCAGTTCCTCACGGATTTCGGCGCAGATGCGCGTCAGGTCAGCTCGGGCAGCTTGCACATCGCGCCGACAAAACGCCAATTCCATGCCGACATCGACCAGCGCCGACACCGCCACCCCGGCGCGCCCAGGGTCCAGGCCAATGATGTGGCGCACCATCACGTCGTTGCCAAAGTTGCCGGTGCGCGTCACCGTGAGCAAATCGGGGGCCGCATCTGCGTCTCTGCCAGCCGTTAAGCCGACTAGCGCGGCACGCACCGCCGGTAACACCTGGCGGGGCTGGTCCATTGACACCTTGAGCTCGCGCAGCAGCACTTCGAGCGCAGGTTGATGGTCCAGTGCCAACACCACATTGTGGTCAGCGGATGTCACACGGTGTGCTTTGGCCAGTGGCACGCAACCCTGCGTGACCCTTGACACCAGGCCAACCCCGGCGGTAAAGGCCACGCCGCTCAGGCCTCCGCTGAAGACCCCGCTTGCCGCACCCTGGCCCTGGACATTGCCGTCACCCGCCACGGCAAACTGCAGCGCACCGCTGCGACTGGCCGACAGGCCTCCAAACAGATAGCCCGAATCCATGCGCGCGGCCAATTCGCTGATCAGCTCGGTCAGGTCGGCGGTTTGCGCATCGGCGTGGACCAGCGCAGTGTGGGGCCGAAACGCCATGCCCAGCGGCGCCACGCCGGAAAACACCCGGTACTGGTCGCTTGGCAGTTCGCACAACATCACCGCTAACGCTGGCTCGTCAAAATACTCGACATTGTTGGACGCAATGCCAACGCCCACCGTGCCAACCCAATCGGTGATCTCGGGCAACTCGGCACTCAGGTACGCCAGAATGTCTGGTGCCGCGCTAGCGTAGTGATCCGTGATGTAGAGCACGCCCAGCGTCGGACTGCTGGCGTAGCCATGAAGCGCAATCTGGGCCCGCAACTGCGCCAGCGCCAAGCCAGCGGCCATGCCCCATTGGGGGTGGGTTGCGTGCGCGTAGGGAAACAGTTTCATGGGCCGGGCGGGTCTTTTTGTTGACAGGTCGAGGCGCTATTGGCCGTCTGGGTTGGCCTTGGTATCTGTTTTGCCAGC
>DAOSLL010000361.1:0-4800 GCA_035368905.1 Rhodoferax sp. | reverse complement strand
GATATCGAAGCGCCCGGTATTTATTGCATTTGCGGCGCTCTCACTGCTGCTTTATGCCAAGGACCCGCTTGGTACCTTTTTGATTCCAGGTGACTGGTCTGCTGTTATTTATGTTCCGATAATTGGTTTTGTAGTTGGGATGTTGATTTATATTAACCGTGGCGAGATTGATTGCAAGATTTCGTATGCAATCATTGCGTTCATCCTATATATATGGCTCAAGAATCATCAATGGGTTCACCTTATCTTTGCCGTTACGATTGGATATGTAACCTTGACGCTTGGGTTTCACCAGTGGCTCCAGCTTCATATTTCTCTGCCGAATGACTACTCATACGGCATTTACTTGTATGCATTTCCGGTTCAGCAAGTGATTACCCGCACAGTGTCTGTTCAATCACCAATGTTGCTGTTTGTGCTGACCATGCTGCTCACTGTTCCATTGGCAATGATTTCTTGGCATGCGGTGGAAAAACCAGCACTCAGACTGAAGAGGTTTTTTGTGCCAATTCCTCGAAGATAACCTCTTGAGAGGATTTCTATGCTATATAACGAGTAGCTATCAGCGCTTATGGAACGTGGGCTAGCGGCAATTTTTGCCAAATATTTTTGCCTGTTCGACGGTTCTGTGAGGCTTCGGAAGCCCTGCTGCAGGCTCTGACTTTATCCGGCCCGACGCGCCAACACGGCCTGAGACAACAATTCCAGCGCTATCAGTGACTGCTCCCAGCCTAGGCAAGCATCGGTGATGCTTTGGCCGTAGGTCAGCCGGTCGGTCTGGTCCTTGCCTGGGGTGAACTTCTGGGCTCCTGCCATCAAATGGCTTTCGACCATCACGCCGAACACACGCCTGGACCCACTGGCAATCTGGGTTGCAATGTCGCGCGCCACATCGAGTTGTTTTTCGTGCCGCCGACCGCTGTTGGCGTGGCTGCAGTCCACCATCAAGGTGGCTCGCAGTTTCGACTTTTCCAACTCGGCACAGGCCGCAGCCACACTGGCTGCGTCATAGTTGGGGGTCTTTCCACCGCGCAAGATAGCGTGGCAGTCTTGGTTGCCCTTGGTCTGAACAATGGCGACCTTGCCATTTTTATGTACCGACAAAAAGTGATGCCCCCTCGCGGCTGCGTGAATCGCATCGGTGGCAATTTGAATATTACCGTCGGTTCCGTTCTTGAAACCAATCGGTGCCGACAGGCCGGAAGCTAACTCGCGATGTACCTGGCTTTCTGTGGTGCGGGCACCAATCGCGCCCCAGGAAATCAGGTCACCCAGGTATTGCGGCGAAATCACGTCCAGAAACTCGCTGCCCGCCGGCAGGCCCAGTCGGTTGATCTCGATCAGCAACTGGCGCGCCATTCGCAAGCCTTCGTCAATGCGGAAGCTTTCGTCGAGATAAGGGTCGTTGATCAATCCCTTCCAGCCAATTGTGGTGCGGGGCTTCTCGAAATACACACGCATGACGATTTCCAGTGAATCCGCATACTTCTGGCGCTGGGCCAAGAGCCGGTGGGCGTAATCCATCGCGGCGGCCGGATCGTGAATTGAACAGGGGCCAATGATCACCAGCAGGCGGTCGTCCTTGCCCGTCATGATGTTGTGAATGTTGCGCCGGGTGGTGCTGATCATCATTTCGACCTGTGTGCCATGAATCGGGAAAAACCGGATCAGATGCTCTGGAGGGGGTAACACGGTGATGTCCTGGATGCGTTCGTTGTCGGTCGCGCCGGTGCGGTCGGTGGTGTTGGCATTCAAAGGACTGATCCAGGCATCTTGGTCAGCAATAGCTTTGGCATTCATCGGGTATTTCCTTGCAGGGTTGAATCAGACAGGCATAAAAAAACCGCCGGGTTGGCCGGCGGTTTTTGAGGAATCAGGACGTTTTCGTTGGGTACGTTCAAAACTCTCTACCGCCGCAGGCGCTTGAGAACCAAAAGTAGCTAAAGAAAACCTTGACCGAATTCATGGGAAGGGACTGTAGCACAGTCAGGTGAGCGCTCGCCTGACACGGGTGGCACAGGTCAAGTCACCAGACTGCTTCGCCGTGTTTGCTGATAATTATTACGCCTTTTGTGACTCCATCCCATACCTGGACTACATAGTCAGCTATCTATTTGGGAGTAATTTGGAACTCTCGATCTTGCCCCCTATCCCGCAGCCGCGGTCCATCCCCGCCGTGACGACAATGGGAGCCGACTGCCCTGTTGGCTGCTCACCAGAATTCCGGCCATGCTGCCCTCTGAGCTGACTGTCGCAAGTACGCCGCGATCCACCTTCCCCGCATCTTCACCCGTTCCCTCTTTGACCCCTGACCTGACAAAGATCATGGCCAAACATCGCCGCAATGATCCGTCCCCTGATGACAAGGTGCTGATGACGGCGCAATCAGGTGGTGGAAACCAAGCAATGCCCTGCTCTTGACTGTTTGGGACTCTACGCCTTTGCAGCTCGCCGGTTTTTACCGGCGCACTCACTTTGAATCACCCACCTGATTGACCACAAGCTTGCATTTTTACGTCAGATCACCGACACTTGCGCGCTTGAAAGATCGGGTTTACCCGCGGATTTATTGGAAATGTTTGCTATGTCGAGATTTGTGAACGTCAAGCCGGTGCTCACTGGCTTATGTTTGGCTGCTGCGATGGTTCTGGGTTTGGCTCAGGCCAAAGCACCAGTTCAAGTTGACGTACAAGCCGCTATCAGCCTGGCTGAGTTGCCTAAACAGGGTGTCCAAGTGTTCTCCCTGATACGTCAGGGTGGGCCGTTCATGAGCGAGAAAGATGGTACGGTGTTTGGGAATCGGGAGCGCTTGCTGCCAGTCCAAAAACGTGGCTATTACCGCGAATACACCGTACCGACACCAGGCTTGAAGCATCGAGGAGTCAAGAGAATTGTATGTGGAGGCCAGCCCCGCCTGCCAGATGTTTGTTATTACACCGCCGATCATTATGCGAGCTTTCGCCAAATTGTGCCTTAACACATAATTGTTATTTTGAACAGAAAAGGGAAATGAAAATGCCACTTGACCAAGTAACTGCGCCGTTACCGGGCACTGCCGATACGCCGTTGCGCGGAGTACGCCCGAACATCGTTCAGTCGATTCGGGCTTTTCGGGTACAGGAACTGCAGGAAGCCGCTCAGGCGCTCGGACACCATTTTTTGTACGCCAACTTGGCCAATGCACAGAGTAAGCAGGATGTCCTGGACCTGATCAGTCAGCAGTTCATCCTGACCGTCGCGGTCGGCAAGAATTTTGACTCGCTTTACGACAGCATGACTGACCCGGTGCACAAGTCAGGTCCACAACCTGGGTTTGTGGCAGTGCTGGAACATATTCCGGCCAATGCCAAATTCGACAAGGAGGCCCGCGAGCAACTACTCGATATTTTCCGCGACGCTGCCGATTACTGGGGGGACCGGAAAACGCCCTTCAGGTGTTTCTATTCTTTTCAGTAGCCCGTTCTGCATACACCAGCCAAGCAGAACGGGCGAACGAGGCAAGTGACACCCATGGTGATTCGACCACCGGTAACGCACGTATCGAATTGCTGACGGAAAGCGGCGAAAGGATGCCGACCGACAAGTTGCTCGACATTTCTCCACAAGCGCTGCGCATGAGCAGCCCCTTCAATGCGGGTTACTGGATGACAGCGTAAGTCATCCGGCCAGGATTGCTAAAAAAGTCTGACTAGTCAGACTTTTTTTTCGGCTTCTTGCGCCGTCAGAGCCAGCGCCAGGTACTCCTCAACTGACACTTCTTCTGCGCGACGCTGTACATTGAAGCTGTCGCCAATACGTTTCGCTTCCAGCCAGCGTCCCAAGGTGTGGCGCAGCAGTTTGCGCCGCTGACTGAAAGCGACCTGCACCAGTTCACTGAGCAGGCGCACATCGAGCGCCACTGAGTTGGCGCGCGGCAACATGCGCACCACGGCGCTATCGACACGGGGCGGTGGCTCAAAACTCCCCGGCGGAACAAACAGCACATTTTCCATCTCATAGCGCCATTGCAGCATCACGCTCAGACGTCCATAGGCGGCAGTGTGCGGTGATGCCACCATGCGGTCGATGACTTCCTTTTGCAGCATGAAATGTTGATCTTCAATGACCTCGACAAACTGCAGCAAGTGAAACAGGATCGGTGTGGAAATGTTATAGGGCAAGTTCCCTGTTACTCTAATTTTTGTAGCACACAATGCTTGTGCCAGTAGCGCAAAATCGACTTTCAACACATCTGACTCAAGGACTGAGAGCTGACCATGGCGACGCAGGCGCTGCGCCAAATCGCGGTCCAGCTCAATCACCGTCAAAGCTCCCAGTCGCTCCACCAGAGGCTGCGTCAGCGCCGCCAGGCCGGGGCCAATTTCGACAATGAACTGGCCAGGGAGTGGATCAATCGCAGCGACGATGGCATCGATGATGCCGCAATCAGTCAGGAAATGTTGCCCAAAACGTTTGCGGGGAACGTGTTTTCCGACTTTCAAGCGCAGGCCTTCAAAGCGGTGGCTCGCGAATGTCAACGTAGGCGCGACTGCGGATATCCTGAGCCCAGGTTTGATAGGCCTCAACGATTTTCTTTTCGCGCAGCATCGCGCGAATGGCTTCGCGCTGCTGTTCAGGGCTGAGGACGGTTTTACGGCGCTCTTCCAACTGGATCAGGTGGACACCAAAACGAGATACCACCGGGTCGCTGATTTCACCGGGAGCTAAGCGATTCAAGGCATCCTCAAATTCCGGTACGAACATGCCGGGGTTCGACCAACCCAGATCGCCGCCCTTGGCAGCGCTGCCATCCTGCGAGTT
>DAOSLL010000360.1:0-4812 GCA_035368905.1 Rhodoferax sp. | reverse complement strand
CCAACACCAGTTCCGAGCCCAGTTGTCTGGTCAGTTGGCAGGCATAGGCCCGCAACAGCTCGTCACCGTAAGCCTGACCCATCAGATCGTTGACCGAGGCAAAATCGTCGATATCGACCACCGCCAGCGCATAGCGTTGCTGGCCTGACCGAACGCAGTTGGCAATTTCCTCAATGAAGCGAGCCCGATTGGGCAAATGCAGCAACGAGTCGACATAAGCATCGGTGCGCAAACGGTGCAACAAAGCCAGATTGCGCAGACAGACGCTCATGTTGACCGAAAAAACCTTGAGCAATTGAAAATCAATGTCCTGGGCTGCAATGGCTGCCCCGATATAAGCGGCCATGTCATAGCCGTCTTTCTGGCCGAAATACAGCACGGTCTCATTCGTGCCGTAGTGGCTGAGCGCCGAACCCAGCACCTGCAGCAGCAAATCACGCACTGGTGCGTTGGAAATATCTTCCAGTGGCCGGTTAATCAAACTGGCAAACTGCCCGGCTGCGGCCAGCACGGTGTATTCGGCGCTACCACACTCACCCTGGGCGCAGATCAGCGCCTCAGGCTGCGTCCCCAGCAAGGCGGCAAGCTGTGTCATAACACCAGCAGCAAAGGTTTGCACACCCTGTGTTTCGATCAGGCTGGCGCTGGCACTGACGATCAGTTCCAGACCTTTGCGATTGGCCTCGATGGTGCAGATTTGCTGGTAAGACCGGATCGCAGTTGCCACCGTGGTCAGCAGCTTATGGTGGGTCAACTCGGACTTGGTCTTGTAGTCATTGATGTCGTAGCGCAAAATTGTGTCATGCTCTGGCGCATAGCCGGGCTGGCCGGTGCGCAGCACGATCCGGGCACTTTTCAGCATCGCCGTGTTGCGGATAAAGCCCACCAAGTCAAGCCCGGCAGCGGGCGTTTCCATCACCACATCAAGCAAGATCAGCGCCAGCTCGGTTTCTGCCAGCAACAGTTTGCGCGCTTCTTCAGCCGAATGCGCATGCAGAAAAAACAGCCGTCGGCCAAACAGTTCAACTCGATCAAGCGAAAACAGGGTTGCCTGATGCACATCAGGGTCATCGTCAATGATCAAGACGCGCCAAAAGCACTGCTGACGCGATGCATGCGCACCTGGAACGTGAATTTCCTCGTCAACGAACTCAATCAAATCGCTCGTCACTGAGTCTCCAGCATCCGTATTCATGAGTCTTCCCCAATGAGTTGCCTTCAATTCACGGCTGAAAATGCCAACGGCCATGGCCCGGTGCAACTGGTGAAGAAATTGACCTAGAAGCCATCCTCAGCTTGCTGCTCCCACCAATCAGGCCAGCACGCGCATTGCCGACAAAACCGGGGGCTGGTGATCCTCATTCCATTTCTGAATCATTCGTGTCTAAGCTCCCTGCCGCAGGCCTTGTAAACGCAAGGTAAGGCGAGAAAACAACAACATCGATGATTTGGCAATGGATTCGGCACATTATTCATTATTTTTGCGTCAGATCACCCAGCACAAACGGGTATTTGAGCGCTTGACATGAAGCCGCCCGCAACCAACTTCACCATTCAGGGCACATTGCTGGCATGCCAGTTAGACTGCCGACCTGATCAAACCACACCTGAGGAACTTCAGGCCTTAACCTGAGTCCTACCGCTCCATGACCTTTCTGTACCGCTGTTGTCGCCCGCTGATAGCTTACTTTTTGATAGCTACTTGCGCAATACCTGTATGGTCTGGAGCCCAAAATTCATTGAAATCAGTGGTCAGCACCGAGCAGGTGCGCGCCGAGTTGATGGCCTATGCCCCGCAAGGTGTCGAACCTGGTGCAACCATCTGGGTCGGCCTGCAACTCATGCATCAGCCGCACTGGCACAGTTACTGGAAAAATTCGGGTGACTCAGGTCAGCCCACACTCTTGAACTGGACGCTGCCGACCGGCGTGCTGGCCGGTGACATCGCCTGGCCGGTGCCCAAGAAGCTGCCAATTGGCAACCTGGCCAACTACGGCTATGACGGCTCGGTGCTGCTGCCAGTGCCGCTGACCATTACGCCTGATTTCAAGCCTTCACCCATAGCGCCCGAGCTGGAGGTCAAACTGCAGGCCAGTTGGCTGGTCTGCAAAGAGGAATGTGTGCCGCAGGACGGCGAATTTGTGTTGCGACTGCCGGTCAAAGGCTCCACCGCGCTCAATGCGCCCGAATTTGAAGCGACTTTCAAGGCCACGCCACAGCCCATTGGCAATCAAAGCAGTGTCACCATTGATGGCAACAGGCTCCAGGTGTCGGTCACCGGGCTGCCCGCTGCGCTGCAGGGCCAGAAGCTGGAGCTTTTTCCGGAAACCCCGGAGGTGATCGACCCCGCTGCCAACTGGACACAAAGCTGGCAGGGCGCGCTGTGGACCGCCACGCTGACCCAGGCCAGCCACCGCAGTGCCAGCCCGACGGTCATGCCGCTGGTGCTGGTGGCCGATTTGGCAGGACAGCGCAGCGGCTTTGTCACCAAGGCCAAAGTCAGCGGCAACTGGCCTGCCCAGCCGCTGCCCGGCGCTCTGATAACGCCGAGCCCGGTGTCGGCAGCGCCCGCCGCCTTGCCGATGAGTTTCTGGATGGCATTGCTCGGTGCCTTGCTGGGTGGGATGTTGTTGAACCTGATGCCCTGCGTGTTTCCGGTGCTGGCGATCAAGGTGGTGAGTTTTACCCGGAACGCGGATGACCAGCGCGGCCACCGGGTCAGCGGCCTGGCCTACAGCGCCGGTGTGGTGTTGTCGTTTCTGACGCTGGGTGCGCTGATGGTGGGCCTGCGCAGCGCCGGTGAACAACTCGGCTGGGGTTTTCAGTTGCAGTCACCCGCCGTGGTGGCAGCGCTTGCCGCATTGTTCGCGGTGCTGGGCCTGAATCTGGCGGGGCTGTTTGAATTTGGTCAGTTTTTGCCCAACCGCCTGGCCACACTGGAGGCCAAAAACCCGGCAGTCAATGCCTTTTTGTCCGGCGTTCTGGCGGTGCTGATTGCGTCACCCTGCACCGCACCCTTCATGGGTGCGTCACTTGGGCTGGCGCTGAGTTTGCCCGCGCTGCAGGCGCTGCTGATATTCGCCGCCATCGGGATCGGCATGGCGACGCCCTATTTGGCGGCAAGCTGGTCCCCGGCACTGGCGCGCTTGCTGCCACGACCCGGTGCCTGGATGGACACCTTCCGCCAGGCCATGGCTTTTCCGATGTTTGCCACCGTCGTCTGGCTGGTCTGGGTGTTGGGCCAGCAAGCCGGCATTGACGCTGCCGGATCTTTGCTGGCGTTGCTGCTGGGTCTGGTTTTTGTCATCTGGACGATGCACTTGCGGACCCACAGGCGCTTGCCGATTGCTATATTTGCAATAGCTACCTTCGCCTGTCTGATATGGGCTACAGGCAAAAATATTGTCCATTTCGAGGCACCCCCCAGTGCCGTGGCGAGTGCTGCGCGCTGGCAGCCCTGGAGCCCGGACAAGGTCAATCAGGCGCTGGCCACGGGGGTGCCAGTGTTTGTCGATTTCACCGCTGCCTGGTGCGTGACTTGCCAATACAACAAAAAGACCACCCTGGCCAATCCGGATCTACTGGCCGATTTTGAAGCCAAAAAAGTTGCCCTGCTGCGCGCCGACTGGACCCGCCGTGACCCAGGCATCACCACCGCGCTGACTCAGTTGGGGCGCAATGGCGTGCCGGTGTATGTGCTGTATCAGACCGGCAAACCACCGGTGCTGCTGTCTGAAATACCGTCAGTGGCTGAAGTGCGGGCGGCGCTGGCAGCCTTGGCCGTTTTGTGACTGCAGCCTTCATGCGGGCGTTGCTGCAGCCATGGGGTGCATGATTCTTGCCCCACACCATCCATGTGCCTGGTATCTTGCCTTGCCGTGCAATGTTTGCGGCGTGATCCCCCGACACGAATGATCCAAAAAAAGAGCCGGGAGCCTGTCGAACTCGCAGAACGGCTGCGAACCGATCACTGCGGCCCGTTTTTGTGCCGACCTTGTGACCCATCGCCGGACCATGAGCCTGTAAGCGCGGCGAAAAATGAACTTGCTGTGGGTTGATTCTTGCTGCCCGGCCCATCAGGCTGGCAGGCTCCTGGCGTGTGAATCTGGGTCGATTCGATTGTTCTTGAAGTGGTGGATCAACCGTCATCGAAGCCAAAGCGGGAATGGCGGAGATGCGATGAGGACAAAACGCCTTTGCATTAGCCCCCACCTATACTTGTCCGTCACCATTCCTCTCAATTTTTAGTCCGTTTTATGCTTCAACTCTCTTCAGCCGGCCAACAAGCCATCAACGACATCGCCCAGCGCCACGGCTTCAGCTTCGACGCGGTGCTGTCAATGCTTGGGTCGGTTATCAACGGCAATGGCAGCATGGCCCAGTTCAGTCACCCCGAGTTCGGTGGTTCCGGGCAGTGGATGCAAGGTGGCATGACGATGATTGGGGACATGTTCAACGGCTACCTCAAAGGCCGGGTTGACAACCTTTGCGCCGAGCTGGCGCGACTGATCAGCAACCAGCCGGGCCTGCTGCGCAGTGGCAGTTTTCAAAGCCAGAGCCAAAATGGCAGCACGCAGGTTAACAACTGGGGTGGTGGCGACTCTGGCAGCGTCACTGGCAACGGCAACAGTCTGTTTGTACCAGCACCGGTGCAGCCAGACTGGTGGGGCCCGGACCTGCGCTGGCCCAACAGCTCAGGCGGTCAAAATGGCATGCGCTACGCCTGGTTTTCTCAGGCCCGCCGACTGGCCATTGAGTCCAATGGCCAGGTCGTCATTTATGACACGCAAGACCACCAGATTGGCGGCGTGT
>DAOSLL010000359.1:0-4812 GCA_035368905.1 Rhodoferax sp. | reverse complement strand
CGCGCGCCAGGGTCGATTTGCCCGAGCCGCTGACGCCGGTGACGGCTACCAGGCGCTTGAGCGGGAACCGGGCAGTAATGGCTTGCAGGTTGTGCAGGCTGGCGCGGGTGATGGTGATCCACTGCGGTTGCTGTGGCGGCTGGGGCGGCTGGCGCTCTTGGCCCGTGAAATTGGGGTCAGAGCCCAATTTCCTGGAAGGTCCGGGTTTTTGTTTGGGCGGCTTGGGTGGGAAATTGGGATCCGACCCCAAATTCACTACGACGTTGATTGTTTCGGCGGGTGCCAAATTCACTGCTGTGGTGGATGTTCCGTCTGTGGTGGCAAGCGGCTGTGACCCGGCCTGGGTCTCGATATTTTGATGATTTTGGGCTGCGGAGCCCGTGCTATATGCGCTGGCAGCTATATTATTTGAAGCATCTACGAAGCGCCTTGGCTGTAGCGGATGGCGCATGGCGTGCAGCAGGTAGCGGCCGGTTTGCGAATCTGCGGCGCTTTGGATGTCTGCCACCTGGCCTTGGGCGACCAGGCGGCCACCGCGTTTGCCGGCACTTGGGCCGATGTCGATGATGTGGTCGGCGTGGCGGATGGTGTCTTCGTCGTGTTCGACTACCACCAGCGTGTTGCCCTGGGCACTTAAATGTTGCAGCGCGCCGAGCAAAATCTGGTTGTCGCGCGGGTGCAGGCCAATGGTCGGCTCGTCAAGCACGTAACACACGCCCTGCAGATTGCTGCCAAGCTGCGCGGCCAGGCGGATGCGTTGCGCTTCGCCGCCGCTCAGGGTTGGCGCGCCCCGGTTCAGCGTCAGGTAGCCCAGGCCAACCTGCTCCAGAAACGCCAGTCGGCCTTTGATTTCAGGAATCAGGTCGCGGGCGATGCCGACTTCGCGCTGGCTCATGCGGCCCGGCTCCTGCAAGGCCTGCATCCACCGGTGCATGTCGGTCACGCTCAGGCGCGCCAGTTCTGTGATCGCAAAACCGTCACCCCAATCTGCTGCCAGGGGGCGCAGGGCCATACCTGCAAGCGTCTGGCTATCTGCCGACGAATGCGATGGCGCCTGTTGCGCCGAAGGCGGCAAGCCTGCTTCGGCCGCCGTCTGGTCTGACTGCTGGTCGCCTTTGGAGAAAGGCAATCGGTATGGCTCGTTCCCATCTGTGGCAGAAGGCAATCGGTATGGCTCGTTCCCATCTGTGGCAGATGGCAATGGGTATGGCTCATTCCCATCTATGGCAGATGGCAATCGGTTTGGCTCATTCCCATCTGTGGCAGATGGCAATCGGTATGACTCATTCCCATCTTTGGAAGACGGCATTTGGTCTGACTCTTGCTCGCCTTTGGGGGCAGAACCGGAGGGTGGCTTGGCGCTGGTTCGGTCAACACCTTCACTGGCCAGGTTGCGCTCAGGGTTTGTCGCGCGACTGATGCGTGTGGGTATCAACTGGATTTTTGACCCGTCACTGGCCATGACGCGCTCAGGGTCTGCCGCGCCAAACTTCACCGCTCGTGCCGTGGCGTTAAGGCGACTGCCGTGGCAGCTTGGGCAAACGGTATCGGCCAGGTCCTCCACATCGGCTTCGGCAAAGGTCTGCTCGCGGCCCTTGTTGTCGTCGTCTTTGACCGAGTCGTCAAACACCAGGCGCTGCTCTTTGGACAGTTTGACTCCGGTGCCGACGCAGTCCGGGCACCAACCGTGTTTGCTGTTGTAGGAAAACAGCCGGGGGTCGAGTTCGGCGTAGCTGGTGTTGCACAGTGGGCAGGCGCGCAGGGTGGAAAACACGCTCAGGTGGCCGATGTTTGCGGTGGGTGTGCCTGCTTGCATTGCCTCGCTCAGGCCGTCGAGGTGGCTCAGCACATGCAGCACACCCTTGCCATGGGCGAGCGTGCTGGCCAGCGCCTGGCGCAACAGCGCTTCTTTTTCCGGCAACACGTCCAGGCTGAACACCGGCAGCTCGATCGTGTGTTCCTTGAAGCGGTCCAGGCGTGGGAAATTTGTGGTTGGCAAAAAGTTGCCATCGACGCGCAAATGGGTGAAGCCGCGTGGCCTGGCCCAGTCGGCCAGTTCGGTGTAGACGCCCTTGCGGTTCATCACCAGCGGCGCCAGCAGGCCGATGTGCTGGCCACGGAAATTTTTCAGCAACTGCGCGGCGATGCTGTCGGGCGTTTGCGGTGCCACTGCCGTGCCGTCGTGGATGCAGTGCTGGGTGCCGAGCTTGACGTACAACAAGCGCAAAAAGTGCCAGACCTCGGTGGTGGTGCCGACCGTTGACTTGCGCCCGCCACGGCTCAGGCGCTGCTCGATGGCCACCGTCGGAGGAATGCCATAGACCGCATCAACCTCGGGCCGCCCTGCGGGCTGCACGATCGAGCGGGCGTAGGCGTTGAGCGACTCCAGGTAGCGCCGCTGGCCTTCGTTGAACAGGATGTCAAACGCCAGCGTTGATTTGCCCGAGCCTGACACGCCAGTGACCACGGTGAATTTGCCGCGCGGAATGTTGACGCTGAGGGACTGCAGGTTGTGCTCGCGGGCGTTGATGATTTGTATGCTGTTTTTGGCCTCTGGCGCTTGCTGGCTGTGCGCTGGCAGCTCTGAACTGAATAGCGTTGATTGGAATCGCTCAGGTGGCTGAACCTTTGGGGTCTTTTCGGCCTCCAGAGCTTGCTGTGTTTGCGCTGATAGCTCTGTTTGTTGCAGCATTTCGGTGACCGGGTGAGCCAGCGTATCGTTATTCCCGCGCAGGCGCAGATCCAGTGGTGGTGTGGATTTCGGCTTTTGCGCCAATGACAGAACCGGCTCTTGCCACGGTGTCACATCTGGATAAATTCGACTCTGACCCCGATTGTTCGAGACGTCCTGCACCCCATGCAGCACGCCCATTTGTGCCGCGTAGTCGCGCAGCGCCAGCGCGGTGTGCGAGCTGGCGTGCAGCATCAGGTCTTCGGGTGTGCCGTAGGCCACCACCTCGCCACCGGCCTCGCCGCCTTCGGGGCCAAGGTCAATCAGCCAGTCTGCGGCGCGGATCACGTCCAGGTTGTGCTCGATGATCAGCAGGGAATGGCCGGCATCGAGCAATTTGCGCAGGGCGCGCATGAGTTTGGCGATGTCGTCAAAGTGCAGCCCGGTGGTGGGCTCGTCGAACATGAACAACACGCCGCGCCTGGCCAGCGCCTGGCGGCTGGCGCTGCTGCTTTTGGCGGCACCGGCCAGGAAACCGGCAAGCTTGAGGCGCTGCGCTTCGCCGCCGCTCAAGGTGGGCACGGGCTGGCCCAGTTTGACGTAATCCAGGCCGACATCGAGGATCGGTTGCAGGGCGCGGATGACTTCACGGTCGTTTTTGAAGAGGGCTACCGCCTGGCTGACGGTGAGGTTCAGCACGTCGGCGACGTTGAGGTGGCAGGTGGTGCTGGTGCTTTTGGCGGCGGCGGTGTGGGCCGCAAAATTGGGGTCTAAGCCCAATTCGGCGCGGGCTTGGTTATTGCTTGAACTGTGTTGGGCCGAATTGGGATCCGACCCCAAATTTGCTGCAACTGCGGTGCTTTGAGCAGGTGGAGTCGAATTGGTGTTCTGCCCCAAGTTTGCTACATCTGCGCCAGCTTGAGTGCCTGGATATGTCGCGGGGTTTGGGTTTGCATTTGCTCTGGCCGGTTCGGGAACCGGGCTGGTGCTGGCGGGGGCGGTGCGCTCGATGGTGATTTCCAGGATTTCCGGGCGGTAACGTTTGCCGTCGCAGTCGGGGCAGCGCAGATAGACGTCGCTCAAAAATTGCATTTCGACATGCTCGAAGCCGGAGCCGCCACAGGTCGGGCAACGGCCATCGCCGTTGTTGAAGCTGAATTTGCTGCTGGTGTAGCCACGTTGCTTGGACAGCGGGGCGTTGGCAAAAATCTCGCGGATGGTGTCCCAGGCACCGACAAAGCTCACCGGGTTGGAGCGGGCGGTTTTGCCGATGGGGGATTGGTCAACAAACACCACGTCGCTCAACTGCTCGGCCCCGAGCAGGCGGCCAAACGCGCCTGGGGCATCGGTGGCCTTGCCAAAATGGCGCAGCAGGGCCGGGGCCAGAATGTCCTGGATCAGCGTCGATTTGCCAGAACCACTGACACCGGTGATGCACACCAGGCGCTGCAAGGGGATCTCGACCGACAGGTTTTTCAGGTTGTGGTCGCGCGCGCCTTCAAGGATCAGGCGCGGCGTGTTGCTGGCCACCATCCGCTTGAAACCGACACCGACCTGCTTGCGCCCGCCCAGGTAGGCACCGGTCAGGGTGTCGGCGCGGCACAGGTCGGCGGTGCTGCCATCAAAAACGATCTGCCCGCCGCGCTCGCCCGGGCCGGGGCCCATGTCGATCATGCGGTCTGCTGCCAGCATGACGGCCGGGTCGTGCTCCACCACCACCAGGGTGTTGCCAGCGTCGCGCAGGCGCTGCATGGCAACGATGATGCGGTGCATGTCGCGCGGGTGCAGGCCAATGCTGGGCTCGTCCAGCACAAACAGGGTGTTGACCAGCGAGGTGCCCAGCGCGGTGGTCAGGTTGATGCGCTGCACCTCGCCACCGGACAGGGTGCGGCTTTGGCGGTCCAGGGTCAGGTAGCCAATGCCAACTTCGCTCAGGTACTTGAGCCGGGTGCAGATTTCTTCAAACAGCAGCTTGAGCGCCTGGGCCGTGCCAGCGTTGGCCGACTGCGCCACAGCAAGCGGCTGCGCGGCTGATGCGGCCAATTGCGCAAGTACTGCCCCAGATGCTGCGGCTGCTGCCCCCGCTGGGGCAAGGCTGGCGTGAGGTTTTGCCACTTGGGTAGCCAGACTGGCGTGCGCTG
>DAOSLL010000358.1:3069-4835 GCA_035368905.1 Rhodoferax sp. | reverse complement strand
AGCGGGTTTGCTACTTCATCCCACGTGAATAGTTTTACCCTCTTTAGGGTCATCTTGAGATGACACTGCTTCTGCAATGAACTGCAAGATGCCCTGGAATTGGTCTAAACCTCGCCAGTGATAATCAAGGCATGTCAAATCCAAAAGTCTTGTTCGGTTTTCATGCCGTTGGCGTGCGGCTGAAAACCGCGCCCAAGTCCGTCATTGAGGTCTATTTCGACCCGACCCGACGCGACTCGCGCATGCGCCAATTTGTTGAGAAAGTGAACGAATCAGGGGTGCGTTTGATTGAGGCCGACGGCATTCGCCTGGCCAAAATGTCGGGCAGCCATGGGCATCAGGGTGTCGCGGCGCGCGTGCATGAGCTGACCCAGGTCAAGTCTCTGGATGAACTGCTGGAGCAGCTCGAAGCCGGGCAAGCCAGCAAGCTACCCGCTGAGCGCGAGCAGCCGCTGCTTCTGGTGCTCGACGGTGTGACTGACCCGCACAACCTGGGTGCCTGCCTGCGCGTGGCCGATGGTGCCGGTGTGCATGCGGTGATTGCGCCAAAGGATCACGCCGCGGGCATCAACGCCACTGTCGCCAAAGTGGCCAGCGGTGCGGCTGAGACGGTGCCGTATTTCATGGTGACCAACCTCGCGCGCACCTTGAATGAACTCAAGGAGCGCAACATCTGGATCGTCGGCACCAGCGATGGCGCCGACAAAACGCTGTACCAGGCCGACCTGAGGGGTCCAGTGGCGCTGGTGCTGGGCTCGGAAGGCGATGGTATGCGCCAGCTCACCGCCAAAACCTGTGACGAGCTGGTCAGCATTCCGATGCGTGGCGCGGTCGAAAGTCTGAACGTGTCGGTGGCCAGTGGCGTGTGTTTGTATGAAGCCTTGCGCCAGCGCAGCGCTCGCTAGCACTACCCTTTACCGACAACTGTTTTCATCCTGAGCTTGCTGAAGCAAGCGCGAATCCGGCGCACATCATTTGCAAACAGGCGTAGCCTTGCCACATGAGTTGATGGCCAGGCGGGCTGTCTTTAGCGCGCCCAAGGTAGCCACCGAGTTGAGCGACCATGCGCACGGCTTGACCCAGCAAGAGTGGTTGAGTTAGTTTTTTTTGAATTCGCGATGAGCACCTGGATTTCCAAATCCGAGGACAAAACTTCAGCAGCCAATTGCGGGCACTCCCGGCCCAACAGAGTGAGCAACATGATGCGCCAGGCGACCACCAAATTGATGGCAATCGTGCGTTTGAGTCTCTCGGCAGTTTTGTGCTGAAGCTTCTCGATATTGCAACCACTCTTGAGCACCCGATGCCAATCCTCAATGCGCCAGCGCAAGCAGTACCAACGCAAAATCTGCTGCGCCTGCTCAGGGCTTGATACATCGCAGGTCGTCAGCAAAAGACCACTCAACCGGTTCATCATCTTTGGGCTGGGTCGTCTCCTGAACATGCACCACGGTGAGCTTGATCGGGGCCTTGTCTTTTTGATGGGCTCCAGGGCGAAGTTCAATTTCCTTGTAACGCAAAATCACCGTGGCGCTACGCTGCACATGCCCGGGTTTGGCCTGCTGTTTGCTCTTCTTGGTGCGTGTGCTTTGCCGTTGCACCTCAATCACCATCTCGCCACAAATCGGACTTTGCCTGACTGACTCAAAGAGATGCACAGCCTTAACATCATCATCAACGACGCGGTCATGCTTGGAGCGCACCAGCAAATCAACCTTAGCCGTTTTACGCTGCTCATCGAAGAGCTCAAAGAAGTCCGCTTCGCG
>DAOSLL010000358.1:0-2969 GCA_035368905.1 Rhodoferax sp. | reverse complement strand
TGGTTTTTGCTCAACACGCCCAGACCGATACACTGATCGAGCTGGTTGTAGTTCAGGTCAGTGCCGTCCTGGATGCACAGCACAGTGCTTTGACCCATCATGCGTTGCACGGTTCGCTCTCGGTGTGGCGCCAAAATGGCTTGCACGTTAAGGGCCGAGTCGTCGGGCTTGTCGATCATGCGGTAGTAGCCCTTGACGGCTGGCCAGTCACCCTGACGGGCACCGCTCAAGGTGCGCCCGGGCATGGCTCCCAGGGCTTGGGCGCTTGATACGAGGCGCTCATTGAGACGGCTGTCACCCAGATTGGCACCGCCAAACTCTTGCGCGGCCCATTGATCTGCATCGAGCCCTTGACCGATTTCCAATGGCTGCACGCCCATCGGTTGAGCCACCCCCATCTTGGTACGCCACTCGGGCTCAATCACGTAGACGTAGATGGTTTTGACAGATTTGGCTACCTTGTGTTCGCGGTCCTGACGCCCACGTCCCTGGGTTTGCCCAATGTCGATCCAGTTGGTCGCCTTGTAGCACGTGCCCAGAAAGTGTTCGGTATCGACAAAACTCTCCACCAGCCAGGCTCGATAGCCGTACTGGGCCTCAAAGTCCGGCCCCACCTGTCGCAATACCATGCCAAGAACACAAGAGGCCAGGTTGTGGCAATGCATACTGGTGCGCAGCAGAAAGCGGCTCATGCCTAGCACGCGGTGCAGGTGCGCACGGTGTTGATCGGTGTTCCAGCCGATCCATTGATCTATGTCACGCAGCTTCAGGGCCGCAGCACTGAAGGAAAAACCACCGAGCCAGCCATGATCGGAATTGATGAGGAAGCGCAGTTGGCACCCCACCAGGGGGCCAGCACCTTGCGGGTGCTCACAGATCATCATCTCATTCCAGATTCGCATCAAATCAACACTGTCGACCTTCACCAGTACGAGCCCCTGTACAGCGCCTACAAGCGAGGGCACATCAACTGGGTCGGGCACGGCAAGCCCCAGGCGACGTGGGTTTTTGACGGACTTAAGCCTGCCAGAGACAGGCAAAATAAAGTGACCGGCACGCTCCAATTCCCGTAACGCTTTGTTGCAGCCTCCGATTTGCAGGCCTGCGCGTGCATCAGAGAAGTTGAAGTGCTGACACAGCGCCTTGGACAGCGACGTGCGGTTTTTATGAGTATTGCTGGCGAGATGACTGCGAACGATGTCCAGCGATTCGGGTTGTGCAAGGGTTCGCTTGATCTGGTTTTGTTGCTGCATCTGTGCAGAGTAAACAAGATGCCAAAAAAAGTTCAGCTTTACTTTGGGGTACTGGGGAGCTCCAGCCCCCGTCTGGCAAGCGCTGGCAGCTATTGATTTTGACTTCCCCGCAGGTCGGGTTAGCGTGAAGTGCGAAGCGCGTAAACCGACAAACAGGCGTGCTGGCGGATGTCGGGTTACGCTGCGCCAACCCGACCTGCTTGAAATTTTTATACGCCAAATTGGCCTCCAGCCCCCGCCCTACAAGCGCTGGCAGCTATGGTTTTTGATATTTCTGGCGCGGCATCCTGATGCATCGCTGTGTGACCTGGTGGCGGGTCGCAGCGCACCCGATCTCCTGCGCGCCCGTTGTACTTTTTCCAGGTAGCTGCTACCGGGAGTTCCCTGGTCAGCGCTGGAGCGCTTGTCGGAACAATTGACGGGTTCCCGGTGGTCTGATGAGTCTAGACAGAGACAATCCAACAGCCCGTTAGTTCATGCCGTCCACGTCCTGCCAGCTCTTTCTTCGCCAAATCCATGAAGCGGTGCAGGTCACCGGCCACAAAACGAATCAACCTTCTTACCTCTGTTGAGGCTCCAAGAAGTCTTGACAACCCGGGCAGGTCAAGAACCTGGCACCATTTCAGTGGAAAATCAGATTTTTCACGCGACCTATCCTTTGGAAGGACTGCATTGCTCAGTGACAACTTCTCCAGCCTTTTTGACCTGTTGCCGATTGGTGCTTACCGATCGAGTCCTTCAGGCAAGCAGTTGCGTGCCAATCCGGCGCTGGTTGCGCTCAATGGCTACAGCACCGAAGCTGAGATGCTGGCTTGCGTGCGGGACATCGCGACCGAGTGGTATTGCGAGGCCACCCGGCGCGATCAATTTACCTCGCAACTTCATCAGCAGGGCAGGGTGGTGGACTTTGTCTCGGAGATTTACCGGCACAAGACACGCGAGCGGATTTGGGTGCGTGAGCATGCTCACCAGGTGTTTGATCATCACGGTCGGGTGGCGTACTTTGAAGGCACAGTCGAAGACATTACCCGGGAGCACCAGGCAAGGCTGGATCTGCAGGCCAGTGAAAGCCGCTTTCGTGCCATGACCGAATTGTCGTCGGACTGGTACTGGGAGTTTGATGCCAACATGCGCTTTACCCGACTCGATGTCGGGCGACGCAGTGTCAGTGTCGGTGTCAGCCAGGAAGTGCTGGGGAAAACACGCCAGCAGTTATCCCATATCGAGATGAGTCCTGAGCAATGGAAGCACTACCAGGCACTGCTGGATGAAAGGCAGGTTTTTCACGATTTTGAGTTCCCGAGCCGTACCCTGGCAGGTCATCTGATCTGGTACGCCATCAGTGGTGAGCCGATGTTTGATGCGGCTGGCGATTTTGCCGGGTTTCGGGGCATTGGCCGCGACGTGACAGTGCGAAAGCAGTCTGAGGAACTGGTTCGTCAAATGGCGTTTCATGATGCCCTGACCGGGTTGGCCAACCGCCGCTTGTTCATGGATCGCCTGCATCAGGCACTGTTGAGCATGCAACGCAGTGGGCAGGTTGGTGTATTGATGTTTCTTGATCTCGACAAATTCAAGGCACTCAACGATTTGATGGGGCATGGTGCCGGTGATGTGTTGCTGCAGCAGGTGGCACAGCGGATCAAGGGCTGCGTCAGGGGCATCGACACCGTGGCGCGCCTGGGTGGCGACGAGTTCACGGTGCTTCTGGAAAAT
>DAOSLL010000357.1:0-4840 GCA_035368905.1 Rhodoferax sp. | reverse complement strand
GCTGGCCACGCCAATGCTCACGGTGCTGGTGATGCTGCCTTGCTGCCGCGGGGTGGGGGTGTGCTGCAAGGCAGCATCACCAGCACCGTGAGCATTGGCGTGGCCAGCACCACAGCCAGCGAAAACCGCGATTTCGACTACCTCTACAGCCATGCTGACAAGGCACTTTACAACGCCAAGGAAAAAGGCAGAAATCGGGTCATTTAGGGCTCTAGCCCTTATGGATAGTGCGCTGCCAGCTATTTATTCAGAAGCATTCCGGGTGTTCGGCAAAACCCCGGCCAACGCCGAAACCGGGTTTCCAACGGCGGCCGACGTAGCCGCCACGCGCCTGCCGTGGCGGGCCTGATCCGCCAGCCATCAAGTCAAAGCCAAGGATGACGACTGCCAGGGCCGCGCATCTGATTTCCGCAACGCAAGCACAGGCGGTTCAACCAGGATGCAGCATGCCCTGGCGGACGATTACGGCGCAACGCCCCCAGGCGTGTTGCCAGTGGCTCAATCATGTACGCCGCGCTGCGACCCAAAGGGCAAACCCCGTCAAAGCTGAAAAAGTAACTGCTCATTGAGACTTACCGAGGAAAACAAGCGGTCGATTGAGGAATCCAGGATTCACGCCACGGCACTGGAACGCCCTTTCCGAGCGCACCACACCCAACGCGGCTACAGCCAGGGCGCTCTCCAGCTCAGTCCGGCAGAGGTGCCGTTGACCTGCGCCGCCAGACGCGGCCGGTATTCGCAGCCGACCCAGCCGCTGTAACCCAGCGTGTCGATCAAACTGAATAGGTACGGGTAGTTCAGCTCGCCAACATCGGGCTCGTGCCGTTCTGGCACCCCGGCGACCTGGATGTGCCCGACGCGTCCGGTTGGCAGGTAGCGGCGCAGCTTGGTGGCTATGTCGCCCTCGGTGATCTGGCAGTGGTACAGGTCCATCTGCACCTGCAGATTGGGCGCGCCCACTGCGTCCAGAATGTGGTGCGCCTGCTCTTGCCGGTTGAGGTAAAAGCCCGGCATGTCGCGCAGGTTGATCGGCTCGATCAGCAGCGTCACCCCCAGCATGGCGGCCTGCTCACAGGCCCAGCGCAGGTTGGCGGCGATGACCGGCAGCAGGCTGTCGCGCGCCAGGCCGCTTGGCAGCAAGCCCGCCATCACATGCAAACGCGGGCAGGCCAGTGCAGCGCAGTAGTCCAGCGCCAGCGCCATGCCCTGCCTGAATTCAGCCTCGCGCCCAGGCACAGCCGCCAAACCGCGGCAGCCGTTGTCCCAGGCCTGCACGCTGGTGGGGCCATCGACACCGCCGGGTGGCGCGTTGAACAGCACCTGCTGCAAACCATTGCCACGCAGGCGCGCCAGCAGTTCAGACTTGGGCCAGGCATAGGGGAACAGGTATTCGACCGCGCTAAAACCGTCGCGGGCAGCGGCCTCAAAGCGGTCGAGAAACGGCAACTCGGGGTAAAGCAGGGTCAGGTTGGCGGCAAAGCGTGGCATGGGGATGGGTCCAGTATGCGCAGACAGCTATCTAAACGAAAGCAAATGAAAGTTCTGGCCGGGTTCTCGGGGATTCGGGCATTCGGCATTGTGTCTGATGACAGGGCCCGACATCGGGTTGCCAGCGCCCGGCATGCGGTCAAGCCCAGCCGGCCAGCCGCAAAACCAGCCCGGCCAGGGCGCTGGCGGCAATGACATTGACCACGCCCACTTTGTAGCGCAGCAAGGTCAGCGCCGCCAGCGCGGTCAGTACCAGCGCCATTACATCGACTTTCAAGCCAAAAACACCTCCAGCCCCCGTACCTTCTGCGATGTGAGCTATAAAAAACAAAGCAAGACTGGCAATCACACCGACCACCGCAGCGGTGATGGCCTTGAGCGGCGCGGTGAACTGCAGCTTGCCGTGGGTCGATTCCACCAGCGGGCCACCGGCCAGAATGAAGAGAAACGAGGGCAAAAAGGTGAACCAGGTGACCACCGTGGCGGCCAGAGCAGCCCCCAGAAACAGCGTCTCCGACCCCAGCACCTGCTTGACCCAGCCACCCAGAAAACCGACAAACGCCACCACCATGATCAACGGGCCGGGCGTGGTCTCACCCAGCGCCAGCCCGTCCATCATCTGCGCGGCGGTGAGCCAGCCAAATTGCTCGACGGCGCCCTGATAGACGTAAGGCAACACCGCGTAGGCACCACCAAAGGTCAGCAATGCTGCCTTGGTAAAGAACCATCCCATTTGCGTCAAGTCACCGTCCCAGCCCTGCCAGGCCATCAGCAGACCCATCGGCAACAGCCAGAGCGTCAGGCCTGTGGCAAGCACCCCTGCCAGGCGGGACTTGCTGAACCGGGCATGGGCTGGCGTGGGCGTGCCGTCGTCAATCAGCGCGGGCGGGTGCGCGCGCCCCGCTGCCGTGGTTGAGCCATGCCCGCCAACTGGCGCAAATTGCCCAGGTGCCCAGCGTTGACCCAGCCAGCCGGTCAGGGCGGCACCCAGCACAACCCATGGAAAAGCAATTTTCAGCACCCCAATAGCTAGGAAACTGATAACTGCCACAGCCCACAGGACGGGCGCTGCGGCCGGTTTTTGCAATGTTTTTGCGCCGATGCGATGGACCGCCTGCAAGACAATCGCCGCAACCGCCGGCTTGATGCCATACAGCAGCCCGGCCACCCAAGGCAGATTGCCAAACGCCACGTAAACCCAGCTCAAGCCCACCAAAATGAACAGCGACGGCAGCACAAACAAGATGCCAGCGACCACGCCACCCAAAGTGCGGTGCATCAGCCAGCCGATGTAGGTGGCCAGTTGCTGCGCCTCGGGGCCGGGCAACAGCATGCAGTAGTTCAGCGCATGCAAGAAGCGGCCTTCGGAGATCCAGCGTTTTTCTTCCACCAGTTCGCGGTGCATGATGGCAATTTGCCCGGCCGGGCCGCCAAAGCTGATGAAGCCGAGTTTCAGCCAGAACTTGAGTGCCTCAAAAAACGACACGACCGGCGCAGGCGGCTGGGCTGGCGCCGTGCCAGGCAACGCGTTGCCTCTCGACAGGTCCGCGCTCATGCCGGTTTCCAGTTGTGCGGCTCGTCCACACCGGCCACCGCATCGCGGCACCAGGCGTAAAGGGCATCGTAAAACGGCATCATGGCTTCGAGCATCGCCAGATCGTCCGTCATCATGCGCGACATGCCAAGCGACACGGCCAGCAGGCCAGCGGCTTGCGGGGCCAGGTCGAGCCGGTCGGTATCGGCACCGCGCACGATGTCGGCCAATTTGGCCAGCGCGGTGTCGGCCCTGAGGTGATAGTGTTGGATGAACGCATCAAAGCTGCACGCATCGCCGTCGTGGGTAAACAATGTTTCGGCAACGCTGGCGTTCACGTCATACGGCATGGCACCCATGGCAGCCGCGACAGCGCTGACTTGCGCCGTGGGCAGGTAGAGAAACTGCGCCTGCGCGTCGATAAAGCGGCGCACCAGCCAGGGACAGGCGACGCGGTCAATCTTGGGGCGTTCCCGCGTAATCCAGCGCGTGGCACTACCGGCTGGCTTGATCGCCATGCCCAGAGCGGCTTCGCGCCAGGCCTGCAAGCCGCCTTGCAAAAAAGTCGCGTGAATGCCACGTTGACGCAGCGCACGCCAAACGCCCTGACTGACTTCGTGCCCGTGAACGCAATACACCAGCACCGCCGCCGCTGCAGGCAAGGTGGCAGCCCAGCTTGCCACCTGATGCGGATCACGCCGCAATGCACCAGGCAAGGTGCTGTCCGAAGCGGCAAAGGCCTCGTTCTGGCGCACGTCGATGATCAGTGGCGCAGCACCTGCTGCCAACTGCGAGGCCAGACCAGCAGGGGTGCAGGCGGTATCGAAGGTGACGGAAGTCGAAAAAGTGGATGGTTTTGTGGTGTCCATGAAAAGTCCGATCAAGGTTGCAGCGATTGGACGGGACACCGTCTTGGGGCTTGGTTGAGCCCGATGCCGGGGAGCTGACACCCCGACCGCATGACTTTAGCACAGCCCGGCGGCGCCCGACACCAACATCAAGACGTTGTGGCGGCATCATCCGCTGCGCCCAATTGGGGCCACAATGTGACGCAAATGTGTCAGATGACACAGGCAAGCACCAGCATTGGCCCACCTCACCCAACCTGCATCCATGACTGAAGACAAGCCTGCAACATTCGCAGCGCCAACTGGACCTGCGGCACCCGCGCCCAGGGTGGTCAAAAACCCGTTGGCCGGGGATATCTGGGGCGGCATGGCCGCGATGCTGGTGGCGTTGCCGTCAGCCATTGCTTTTGGTGTCACCATTTTTGCGCCGCTGGGGGGCACACTGGCGGCACAGGGCGCGCTGGCGGGCATTCTGGGGGCGACCGCACTCGGGCTCGTTGCCGCTGCTTTTGGCGGTTGCCAGCGCCTCATCAGTGCACCCTGCGCACCAGCGGCTGCGGTGCTGTCGGCGCTGGCCATCAGCTTTACCCAGCAGGGCATTGCGGCTTCTGCGGTGGTGTTGATGCTGGGCCTGATTGGTTTGCTGTCGGGGGCTTTTCAGATTGGGCTGGGCCTGATCGGGGTCGGGCGGCTGATCAATTACATCCCGTTTCCGGTGGTCAGCGGTTACCTCAGCGGTGTCGGCCTGATCATCATCGGCAGCCAGATTCCCAAGTGGCTGGGTGCCCCGGCTGGCACCGACTGGATCAAGGCCCTGCTGTCGCCCTCGCTGTGGACCTGGCAAAGCGGGGTGGTCGGCGCGGTTGTCATGGCCACCATGCTGCTGACACCGCGACTGACCACGGCAGTGCCGGCCGCCATCTTGGCCTTGCTGGCGGGCATTGGCAGCTACTTGCTGCTGGGGCTGGCC
>DAOSLL010000356.1:0-4849 GCA_035368905.1 Rhodoferax sp. | reverse complement strand
AGAGACATGAAGATACCCGTTGTGCTCGGTTGGGATGACCGACTTCAGAAGACCCGAAGCCGACGTACACCGGGTCAGCATGAAGCCCAAAGAAACGTCAAAAGCTGACCTTCAATTTCGCCGGAAGCAGACTTTCGTTTTTGACACCCGAATCTCAGGAGCGATCATTCAGCGGTGAAAATCACCTTTTCAAACTGGCGGTCGGCACTGCAGCGTTACTGGTCGCTCACCGCGCACAAAGAATTTGAGGCGATTTCTCCAACGCGGTCATTGCCGGTGCCCTTCCAATATCTTGCTTTCTTCGCCGCTAAAACTCCGAAGCGGTCGTTCGGGGGTGACAATCTTTTTTGTCTGTGGCGGTCGGCGCTGCAGCGATTCCAGTCCTAAGGTCACCAATGATTCATCGACTCAGCATCCTGGCGCGCAACCGCATCAGTCGTGCGCGCATTTCCTGCACTTCTGCCCCGAACATCTGTTTTCTCAAGGCGGGCTCGGCAGCAGCCAAGGCCCGTTCGGCATCGTCACACATCGCCCGCAGATTGGGGTGGTGCGCCAGTTCGGCACACAGCAGTCGCAGCAGCGTCAGGTAGCTCACGCTCACAAATGGCCCCTCGTTGTAGGTTTTAACCCGCCACGGCTCAGGCACGCGCGCCGGGTCGCCGCAATACAACTGGTCATATCCCTCCAGGGTTTCAAGCGATGCAAGCAGACCTGGCAGCACTTTCTGGGCGCGACGGCACAGGATGCCAATGGCGGGCTCAATTTGGCGGACATCGGTCAACGGGATGGCGTGAACCGGCCTGCCGCGAAAGGGAATCAGGGGCACCGGCCAGTCGCCTAGCCAATGATGCCTGGGCTGGTAATAAGTGGCTGGGGGTTCGCTGGTGATGCGCGGGTTGTCGATGCGCATTTCATCGCTCACCCATTTCGCAAGCGTGTTGAAGGTGCTGGACACCTCTAACGCCATGCCATACATTTTGGGGCGGTCATCCAACGCTGACAGCATCAGGCAGTGCTGGCCCCATGGCCCGGTCTTGATGTAACGGGCTTTTTTCTTGTAAAACGCGTTTGGGTCGCGTATAAAACCCTGCGACAGCAGCCAAGGCGCGAACTGCGCTTCCATCAACTGCAATAACTTGACATCGCTGGGCAAAGCCGCCTGGTTTTGCCATTCCCCGAAGCGGGCATCGAGCCATTGCGCGACTTTGGCGTAATTGGCCGCAGTGTTGTCAACCGTGAAAAGCGCCACCGGGTCGTCCGTATTCAGGGCAAAGAGGGCCACGTAGTCGCTGATGTAGCGTGCGTCGTAGTAGTCCTGCGTGAAGGCGTTGCCACGTTCGTTCATGTCTTCTGACATTAGCTTGCCGTCACAGCGGTCAAACAGCAGGGCGCGTGCGTGGGTGGGGTCTTGCAAAACGGCTTCTGCGTCAGCACTGAGCCTGTTTGCAAGCAAGCCGGTTTTGACCGCCCAGGCCAGGTAAAAACCAATGTGGGTGCCAGACAGGAGGCCGATGTCGTCAACCTCGACCTCGCAGTCCATGTAGATTTCAGCGTCGTCGTATTTCATGGGAGATCAACTTTTGGGAGTTCAAATAGCCACGTTTTGCCGACAACCTACGCGCTTGATCAGAGCGGCACTGCTCTCAGCTAGACATGGCCGTGTGCAAACGCTGCAGTGCCGACCACCAGTTTGAAAAGGTGTTCTTTACCGCTGAACGACCGGTACCGAGATTCGGATGTCAAAAACAAAAGTTTGCTTCCAGCGAAATCGAACGGCTGCTGTCGACTTTCCGGTGATCACTTGGCAATTTTGTTGAATGGCCGCAATGGGTCTCAAGAAGCCCGTCATCCCTCATACAA
This sequence comes from Rhodoferax sp., assembly GCA_035368905.1. Classification (GTDB taxonomy): domain Bacteria; phylum Pseudomonadota; class Gammaproteobacteria; order Burkholderiales; family Burkholderiaceae_C; genus Rhodoferax. The sequence goes on along the minus strand of DAOSLL010000356.1, from coordinate 2,989 downwards.
AAAACAAAACGATATAGCTATAAAAAAGAGAGCTAGCAGCGCATATACAACGAGGGCTACAGACCAATTTCACCTGTAAATGCCAGGCACTCAGCATCATTCCTGCCATCGCCATCCGTTGAACGCATCGTTGACGTGCAGCTTGCGGTATTCAAACTGCCCGTGCGCAAACTCCAGGGCCTCGGCGTAGCAGCCGGACAGGTCGGCCCCGATTTCTGGTACGCCAGCATGAGGGGCCGCCCTGTCCGGCTGCTGCGCGGCACCCACAGTCGCCCAAGCCGCGAAACTTCATTGGGTGGTCGTCGCCTTGAACGGACTATGCCGCTCCAGTTCATCCACGTACTGGCTGATCCCTTCACGCTCTTGCGTCAAAAAGTTGTTCACCGCAGAAAAAAACTGTGGATGCGCCAGCCAGTGGGCGCTGGTGGTGGTGACCGGCAACAGGGCGCGCGCCAGTTTGTGTTCGCCCTGCGCGCCACCTTCAAAGCGCTGATAACCGTTGGCGATGCACCAGGCCAATGGTTGGTAATAACAGGCTTCAAAGTGCAGGCAGTCAACCCGCCTTAGCGCGCCCCAATAGCGGCCATAGGCTACCCTGACCGGATTTGTTGAATCTTTTTGACCTCCAGCCCTTACGCAGCTTGCGTTGATAGCTACCAAACTTGAAGCAATGGGCTGGCCCTGTTGATGGGCGATAAACAGCAGCCAGTCCTCCGGCATCTGGTCGGCCATCCGGGCAAAGAAGGCGCGGTTGAAGTAGGGCGGGTTGCCATGCTCCAGGTAAGTGCGTTCGTAACAGCGAAAGAAGAAATTCCACTCATCTGTGCGGATCTCGCTGCCTTGCAGCACCTGAAAGCTCACGCCGGCTTCGGCCACCTTGCGCCGCTCCTGGCGGATTTTCTTGCGCTTGTCTTGTGACAGGGTGGCCAGAAAGTTATCAAAACTGGCATAGCCGGGCTCGGTATTGGTCCAATGGAACTGTACGGTATGGCGCAGCAGCATGCCGGCCTGTTGAAAGGCGGCGATGTCTTCGTCACTGGCAAACAGGTTGTGCAGACCGGTGAGCTGCTGCTGCGCGCACCAGTCAAGCAACACATTGGCGAGCATCTGGCGCGCTGGCTGTGATATGGCCAGCAGCCGGGTGCCCGGTACTGGAATGAAGGGCACGGCGCACACCGCTTTGGGGTGGTAAGCCAGCCCATGCTGAGCGTAGGCGCGCGCCCAGCCCCAGTCAAAAACAAATTCACCTTGCGAGTGTGACTTGAGGTAGATCACACACGCGGCTTGCAACTCGCCCTGGCGCTGCAGCAGAAAAAATCTGGGTGCCCAGCCAGTGTCGGCGGTGGCGCAGCCGCTGCTGTGCAGCGCACTGAGGAACTCATGGCGCATGAAGGGGGTTGGCTGGCTTTGGGCAAACAACAGCCGGTTCCAGGCTGTGGCATCCACATCGAGCGGAGAATCAAGCACCCGAATGACATAATCGTCTGCGTTCAAAACGGTCTGTTGTTCCATTATCTTTCCTGACAAATCAGCTTGAAGCGTCGTGGCGTGCGGTCCTTGCGGGGTCGCTTGGTCGTTACCTATTTTCAGTACCTTTCATGTCACTCAAACTCTGCATTGCCCAACTCAACCTGGTGGTGGGCGATCTGCCTGGCAACTCGCAAAAAATCATTCAAGCGGCAACGGCCGCGTATCAGGACGGTGCCCGGCTGGTACTGACCCCTGAATTGTCGATCTGCGGGTACGCCGCCGAAGACCTGTTCTTGCGCCCGGCCTTTATTGCCGCCTGTGATGATGCCGTGAAAGCGCTGGCGCTCGCGCTGGCACACCTGAAAGACCTTTGTCTGGTGGTTGGTCACCCCACGGGTGGTGACAGCCGGACCCGCTCGGTGGCGGTACCCGAGCGCTTTAACACCGCCAGCGTGCTGCGTGAAGGCCTGATTGTTGCCAGCTACGCCAAGCGGGAACTGCCAAACTACCAGGTGTTTGATGAGCGACGCTATTTCACACCCGGCAACGAGGTGTGTGTGTTTGAGGCTGGCGAGCCGGGCCACAGCGCAAAAGTTGGTCTGCTGATTTGCGAAGATGCCTGGTTTGAAGCGCCCGCGCGGCTGACCCGCGAGGCCGGTGCCGAACTGTTGGCGGTGATCAACGCATCGCCGTTTCACATTGGCAAGGGCAACGAGCGTGAACTGATGATGCGTGAGCGGGTGCTGGAATGCGGCTTGCCACTGGTCTATGCGCACCTGGTTGGCGGGCAGGATGAGGTGGTGTTCGAGGGTCATTCATTTGCGCTCAACGCTGATGGCAGGCTCGCCGGGCGCGCCCCGAGTTTTGTAGAAAACAGCCTTCTGGTGCAGACCAGACGCGCGCAGTCAGCTATAACTTTGGAAGCATTGATCGCCCCTGAGCGCACCCCGGATGCTGACCTGTGGGATGCCTTGGTGCTCGGGGTGCGAGACTACATTGGCAAAAACGGCTTTCCGTCGGTGTTGCTGGGACTGTCAGGCGGCATCGACTCGGCGCTGGTGCTGGCGGTCGCAGTCGATGCACTGGGCCGGGACCGGGTGCGTGCGCTGATGATGCCGTCGCCCTATACCGCCGACATCAGTTGGATTGACGCGCGCGACATGGCGGCCAGATTGGGCGTGCGCTACGACGAACTGTCAATCGTGCCCGAATTCGAAGCCTTTAAGGCCACGTTAGCCCGAGAGTTCACCGGTCTGGCCGAAGATGCCACAGAAGAAAACATCCAGGCTCGCATTCGCGGCACGCTGCTGATGGCCCTGAGCAACAAGTTTGGCAGCATTGTGCTGACAACTGGCAACAAATCGGAGATGGCCACCGGCTACTGCACCCTGTATGGCGACATGGCGGGCGGGTTTGCGGTCATCAAGGACCTGGCCAAGACGACCGTGTTTCAGTTGGCGCGCTGGCGCAACGCACACGATCCGTATGGCACCGGCCAGCAACCCATCCCCGAGCGCAT
>DAOSLL010000355.1:0-4851 GCA_035368905.1 Rhodoferax sp. | reverse complement strand
CAGCCAATGGCGGCCTGAACACGAAGGGGGGAACTACGCACTGTCCAGTTAGATGATGCGCTTAGCAATTTGCGCTATCTGCATATCATCATCTTGTCAGCCGCAGGCAGCATTTTTAATGGGACCGTGCACAACATCGTCTATGTTTGGCAAGACAAGGTGAAGCTTGACGATTTTTTCGCCCACGCAGCGGCGATGGTGGTGGGCGATTTTTTGGGCTGCTTCATCGTCATCATGTTCTTCAATGCCTGTATTGACTTGGCCTATAAAGTGGTGAGTCGCAAACGGGGAACAGTTCAAGCAGACAGCACGACCGCGCGGTAAGTGCCTTTTCTGCGATGAAGCGATGACCCTGTTTAACGAACTTGCGATTGAGCGCTTGCCAGTTGCTGTCGCAAGCGTTGCGCGTAAGTCAAGTCTGCTTGCTTCTGCATCTTTTGCTTCATCACATACGCCAGATAGACTTGCTCCCCAGTCGGCGGCTTGGGCGTTGCATCATCCGCTGCACATTTTCTGTGCAAGTTTGCTGGCCGCCGTTTGTTGCTTGACTGCTGTTGGTTGCACAGGGGGATTCGCGTTTATCGCGCACAGCCGTGTAGCCTTGCGCCACAGGCACGGCGTCGGCACTCGGGGTAATGTCCATTTCGCGGCTCAAATTCTGGCCTATGTGTACCCCTGTCAACGCTTCACGCCGCACCTCACGGTACGCCGCGCATGACTCGGGGACAATGTGATTCGCTATTTCTTCATCGTTTGGGACTTTCACCCTTTACTCCCTGCCGGTCTCCCGGCGCACGCCTGTGGGGCACAGGATTTCAAAATGTGCCACCCCTGAAAATGCTTAAAACATAGGCAATTCAGTCTTGGTTTGACGAGGATTTGAGTGTTTTCACCGCGCTTTCTGCCTTTATCCAACTTTTGGACGCAGTACTGCCATGCGCCCATGCGCTTGACATTCCAGGCCAGGCAAATCAGGTTCCATTCACCTGTGACTTTGCGTTGTTCGCGCCGATTGAATATTGACCCACCCTGCCGATCCAAATTACAAAGGCCGCACCGTGCGCACTCTGACAGCGCGTGCAATGGCAGTGCGCAACCCATTTCGACGGCCAGTCAGCGGTGAAAGCCACCGCACCACAAAGGCAGCTACCGGACGAGTGGGTGACAGTCATGCAAAACTCGCTTTCTTTGAATCAGAGGTGTGGACGCATTTTGCTTTGCCGTCCATACAAAATGCGCTTGCGTGCCACCGCTGCGCACGGTTTGGCACATGGCTTGCTAATATCCGTGGTCAAACTTGACCAATCTGTCAGATTCAACAGGAGTTGCCAGCGTGTCCCTTTCCATTGCGCCCGATATACGCCCCGGCCGGCTCGACGCTGCCGAATATGCCCGGCGCTTCGCCGATGCCACACCGCGCCTGACCGGCCCGCAAGCGGTGCTCGAAGCCGAGCGCTGCCTGTATTGCTTTGATGCGCCGTGCGCCACCGCCTGCCCGACCCACATTGATGTGCCCTCGTTTATCCGCCGCATCGCTGACGGCAATCTGCGCGGTTCGGCTGCGGCCATTTTGCAGGCCAACCCCCTGGGCGGCATGTGCGCCCGGGTTTGTCCGACCGAAAACCTGTGTGAAGTCGTGTGCGTGCGCAACACCCAGGAGGGCAAACCGGTGGCCATTGGTCGGCTGCAACGCCACGCCGTCGATGCGCTGATGGAAAGCACGCAGCCGCAAATCTTTACCCGTGCCGCGGCCACCGGCAAAAAGGTGGCGGTGGTCGGTGCCGGCCCGGCTGGTCTGGCCTGCGCCCACACGCTGGCCAGACTCGGCCACCAGGTGGTGATCTTTGATGCCAAGCCAAAGGCCGGTGGTCTCAATGAATACGGCCTGGCCAGCTACAAGACCCCCAATAACTTTGCCCAGGCCGAAGTGCAGTGGCTGCTGGGTCTGGGCGGCATCGAGTTGCGCCACGGCTGGAAGTTGCAAACCGTGGCCCAGCTTGAGGCACTGCGGCAGGATTTCGATGCCCTGTTTCTGGGCATGGGCCTGCCCAACACGCACCAGCTTGGCATTCCCGGCGAGGCGCTTTACGGCGTGCAGGACGCAGTTGATTTCATCGCCATCCTGCGTCAGGCCGAAGACTTGTCCAAGCTGCCGATTGGTCGCCAGGTGGTGGTGGTGGGCGGCGGCATGACGGCGATTGATGCGGCGGTGCAGGCCAAACTGCTCGGTGCGCAGGACGTTCAAATGGTCTATCGGCGCGGCCCTGAGGCCATGACGGCATCCAAGGCCGAACAGGAATGGGCGCAAACCCATGGCGTGGTGATCCACCACTGGCTTGCGCCGACTGACATCATGGCCAACAGCTTTGATCCGACATACGCCGGTGGCGTGCGCTTTGCCAGGCAAAAGATGCTCGGCGGCAAGCTGGTACCGACTGGCGAAACCCTGGTGATCGAGGCCGACATGGTGCTCAAGGCGATTGGCCAGACGCTTGGCAACCCGTTGCTGGCGCAGGCTGACTTTGAACTGCAAAATGGCCGCATTGCCACCGATGCCCACGGTCAGACCAGCCAGCGCGGTGTCTGGGCCGGCGGTGATTGCCGCGCTGGCGGGCTCGACCTGACGGTTGAGGCGGTGGCCCATGGCACCGTGTCGGCGCAGGCGATTCACGCGCATCTCACTTCATGAAACCGCGCTTGCCGTTGCGGCGCTGATCCGCCGTTCATTGATTGCGAGTCAGCTTTGCAGCGCCAGAGCACCCAGCCAAACGCAGCGCCCCCAAGATTTGAAAGCACACCATGGCGAACCTGAAAACCACCTTTATTGGCATCTCCAGCCCCAACCCGTTCTGGCTGGCCTCGGCTCCACCCACCGACAAGGCTTACAACGTCAACCGCGCCTTTGAAGCCGGTTGGGGCGGTGTGGTCTGGAAAACGCTGGGCGAAGCCGGACCATCGGTGGTCAACGTGAACGGCCCGCGCTATGGCGCGCTGCTCACGCCAGACCGGCGCCTGACCGGCTTTAACAACATCGAACTCATCACCGACCGTGATCTGGAACTCAATTTGAAGGAGATCGCCGAGGTCAAGCGCCTTTGGCCGGACCGTGCCATGGTGGTGTCGCTGATGGTGCCCTGCGTTGAAGACGCCTGGAAGGCCATCTTGCCGCGCGTCGAAGACACCGGGTGTGACGGCATCGAACTCAACTTTGGCTGCCCGCACGGCATGAGCGAGCGCGGCATGGGCGCGGCCGTGGGCCAGGTGCCCGAATACATCCAGATGGTCACGGCCTGGTGCAAGCGCTACAGCAAACTGCCGGTGATCGTCAAGCTCACCCCCAACATCACCGACATCCGCCTGCCAGCGCGCGCGGCACTGGCGGGTGGGGCCGATGCGGTGAGTCTGATCAACACCATCAATTCGATCATGGGCGTGGACCCCTACAGCCTGACCATGAGCCCATCGACTGGCAGCAAAGGTTCACACGGCGGCTACTGCGGCCCGGCGGTGAAGCCGATTGCACTTAACATGGTGGCCGAGATTGCGCGCGACCCGCTCACCGCAGGCTTGCCGATATCAGGCATCGGCGGCATCGGCAACTGGCGCGATGCGTTTGATTTCATTGCCCTTGGTGCCGGCAACGTGCAGGTGTGTACCGCAGCGATGGTCTACGGCTTCAAAATCGTGCAGGAAATGGCCGACGGTTTGTCAAATTACATGGATGCCATGGGCTTTTCGTCGATCGAAGATTTCCGTGGCAAGGCCATCCCGAGCGTGGCGGACTGGCGTTACCTCAACCTCAACCACATCAGCAAGGCGGTCATCAACCAGGACACCTGTATTTCCTGCGGACGCTGCCACATTGCCTGCGAAGACACTTCGCACCAGGCCATCATGGCGGTGAAAGATGGCCAGCGCCACTTTGAGGTGATGGAAGACGCATGTGTCGGCTGCAACCTGTGCACGCTGGTCTGCCCGGTGCCCGAGTGCATCACGCTGCGCACCGTTGCGCCCGGCGAGCTTGACTTGCGCACCGGCAAAGTGGTCAGCCCCGAGCACGCCGACTGGACCACGCACCCCAACAACCCGGCGTGCAAAGCGGCCTGATCGCCGCAAGCAATAAAGCCTGTCGGGCATCGCCGCTGCTCGCCGTTGTCCGCTGTTGCAAGTTTCCGAGGCTATAGTTTGCTGCATAATTTGTAGCTGGTAGCGCTTGCTGATGTAGGGCTGGAGGCCAATTTTGCATCAAGGCTGGGCCGCTTGGGATGGCACTGGCTGGTCGATGCGAAGGGCTTGTCGGCAGGGGCCAGGAACTTTCTGTTGTTTGCGTTTGCGCAAATGCTTCGACTGGCATTGCGCTATGCTTGACGCATGAAAACCACATTTTGCGCACTTGCATTGGTTTTTCTGACCAGTGCCTGCTCTTCCTTGCTGCCCAGGTCGCACTCCGAGTCCACTTCCTTTGCCAGTTTTGCCCAGGCGCGTGAGGCGATTGAACAACTGGTACCGATGAAAAGTGACAAAAGCATGCTGGAGAAAAATGGCTTCAATCCGGCCACCCATCCCAACACCAAAATTCTGACGCACTCGGATGTGGTGCGCCTCTTTGTGCCCACCACACTCCTTAAGCGCGACGACCTTGACCCCGGCATCCTCGCTTGCCTGCAAGCCGGTGATGCCTGCCATGGGATGGAGATTGTCGGCGCAAGAATCGACCGGGTCCGGACCGGCAATTTTCTGGCCGACTTCAGCAATTTTCATCGGCGCACCGAGACCACCGGCTGGCGCTTCAATGCGTTGATCCTGTTTGTCAACGACCTGGTGGTCCATCGCTCATGGGGTGGGCAACCC
>DAOSLL010000354.1:0-4855 GCA_035368905.1 Rhodoferax sp. | reverse complement strand
GCAGAATGTCGGTGCCGAACTTCTCCAGCGAATCGCCTTGCTGAATGGTGCCGGGGTTGAGGCCGCGCACAAAGAAATTGATGGAGGCCATTTTGCGCACCATGCCCAGGTATTCGATGCCACCCACGCCAGTACGGTAAAAGTCGGTGCTGACTTCGTGCGAGGGTAGTTCTGTCGGATGCCGCTCAAACCAGTCTTTGAACCAGGCCGCCAGTTCTGGGTGGGCTTTTGGGCCGGGCCAGTGGCCTTCGCGGTAAATGCCTTCCAGCACATATTCAAAGCTGTCAAACATGAAGCCGCCGGTACCCACCGCCGGGTCAAAAAGCCGCGATTTGAAGGTCGGTGCTGCCAGAGCGACCATAAATTGCCGGATGTGATCCGGGGTCCGATGCAGGCCGATGTCTTTGGTGCCGCCGGTTTCCGACAAGGCCGATTCAATGGCATCGCCCAGCAGGTCGGTTTTCAACAGCCGTTCGCTGTCGAGTTCGGCCACCAGACCGATGATTTCGGCCATGTTGCCGCTGGTGACGTTGTTGGTGAAGTTGGAATTGCCAAAAACCTCCTCGATCAGGATCAGTTGATCCTGCACCTTGGTCGAAAGATTGCCCTGCCAGACTTTGCGTGCCTCGCTCAGGATGCGGGCATAGAACGGGAAAAAACGGGTGTTGAGCGCCGCCAGAATCTGGTCGTTAGGCAAACTCAACAAGGCGGTAAACAGCAGCGTCTCGTTGGCCCCGGCGAACGCGCCGCGTAACCGGGTGTATTCAGGGTCTTGCCCTAGCTTGACCTCGAAAATGCGCAGCAACAGCAGTTCGATGATGTACTCCACCCGCTGTACGGGTGTGCCGGCAGGGCGCAGCTTGTTGTGCAGTTTTTTGAGGATGTTGTTGGTTTCCTTGTCTGCATAGTGGACGGTGGAGCGCGCCATGGGGTGGGTGTACTTTCTTTGGGTTCTAAGACACCAGCTCAGCCTTCTGTGTGACAGTCTTTGCAAATGCGGCTGGTTTGATCTCGATGCCACTCATGCCGTGGCTATACTGCACTGTACAGCAAGGTTCAGAGTCGTCCGATGGCTTTTAGTGTGAATTGTGAAACGAGTTGCTGCCGTTGGCACTGGGACGTGTTGAGGAAGACCGGCCAAGGGTGAATCGTGGAAATTGACTACTCTCCATTTCTGAATGTTCTGCAAGATGGAACGATCTGGTGGTCCTTGGCTGACGCGATAAGGCTTGGGGCAGGCTACCTACCAGTTTGCGATGCTGATCGAAATTTAGTACCCGTGCTTCGCGCCAAGAGCAATCGAGTTCGTGCCAACGAAAGAGAGTTGTTTAGCGAATTCTCGAAAGGCCATTACGCCGACGCTCATTGGCGACTGATTGAGCGCGACGATGGTCGTTACGTTGAGGCGCACGATTTTCTGGAATGGCTGAGCCAGTATGTGGCAGCCCAGACGCAGCCTTCAATCGCATTCCCGCAAGACCTGATACATGCAGTAAGAGAGGCAACCTCGGCATCGTTTGCGCAATCGAAAACCCCGGTGATTTTCGAGAGCCTGACGATTGCGCTGGAGGGATCATTTGACCAATCACTCGCTGGCCTGCCAATCGCACTGCGTCAGCGGGTTGAACAAGAGTTTTTCCCCATGCCGTGGGACACGCTGTCTGCGGAGCAGCGGCGCAGTGTGGCGCTTCAAATGGACTACCAGCATGATCCAGCTACCGAGAAGGATCGAAAATTTTGGTGGGATTTCTTTGAGCGGGTTGACAACCTGAAGAAGCAGCGTGCCGAGTGGGAGGTGGTTGCCACCCCGACCGCCGCTGAGCTGGCGCTTAAAGAAACCCGACTTGCGGAACTTAAACAGGAACTTGCCCGCATGGACGCGCAGGCGAGGCTGGCGCGAGGCGATTGCTACCCGGAACGAAGACCAAGTCAGAACAAGGATGGCGATACTGTCGCTGAGCCAGCCACTGCGACCCGGTATATGGCGTATCCCAAAGCCATACACCAGTTGACTGCGCGGCTTGGCGCAACCCCAGAGGAATTGGCAGCCTGGATATGGCTTGGACCGACAGACGGCGGAATTGCCGCGTACATGAATGCCAATGAGCTGGACCCACCGCCTCGTTTTTTCTATGTGACCGGTAGCAACAGCCATGATTACATTGCGCCGTTGATGGCATGCTGGTTCAAGGTGGAAGACATTGACCAGTTTGTGCCTACAGACCGCTACATCACTGGTGCAGCGTTGATGGAGCGATGGGGCAAGCGGCCTGGTTTACACGCGGTTGCATTCATCCAGGCAAAAATAGCCGAATCCCGGCTCTTGGATATTCACCCAATATATGGCGGCACACGGGGCACTTTTTCAGAGCATTCCGATTGGCCACCGCTGGAAAGTGGCTTGTTTCCGCTAGCGCATATTGAGCGGATTGAAGTTGAGGATTTTGCAGAGACAAGTCCAGTTGAAAACCTGCCCCCCGGCACCCCTGCTCAACCAACTAAACATCAGCCGGGCGACGAGCAACAGCGAACCCATGCAGACACCGGCGAAGCAAATAGGGCGCGAGGTTCTACAGTGCGACGGGACGCACGCAAACTAGTCACACAAGCCACCTACAAGCTTTGGCAAAAGGCGTACCGCGCCACCAAAAAGACCCATCCGAATAAATCGGACATTTGGTACTCACGGCACATCGCAAAGTTGAAAATAGCAAAAGGGCGTGATGCCGAGACCATTAGAAAACACATGAAATTGTGAAATAGTTGGGCGAAAACTTTTCGCCCTATTCACCCAACTTTTGCACCCAGGACCGGCTGGTCTTTTCGGGTGCGGAGTGATTCAGTTCGATCACGACACTGAATTCAGGACTTGCGCCACGCGACCACTCCCACAGTAATTTTCCCTCTGAAAGCCATCAGATCGGAACGGTTTGTTTCGCCCAAATATCCCAAATCACCCAAATAACCTTGCGTCTGACATCGTTCCTTAACCGTCAAAGAGGACTAAAAATGACGCATACCATCCTACGCATCCCGGCTACCAAATCGCAAACGGGCTATTCCCGCTCCACGATTTACCTTCGCATCACACAGGGCTTGTGGACAAAACAAATCAGTCTGGGGCCACGCGCGGTCGGTTGGCCTGCCACTGAAGTTGCTGCGCTGAATGCGGCACGCATCTCGGGTAAAACGGATGCCGAAATCCGTGAACTGGTGGTGAAGCTGGAAGCGGCCCGCAAGGCCGCGATTTAAGGTGGCGACGTTGAACACGCCCCTGACAGGTTTTGCACCTGACCCCGTGGAAACCGACGCAAGCGACAAAACCTACTGTGTCAGCAATGGAGAGTTTTTGCTGGCTGTGTTTGGCAAGGCCATGACCGATGCATTGGCCGAGGCGCGTCCGGTGCTGGTCAGCTTCGATGGCAACCCTGCCACAGCACCTGCCAAGGTCTGGTCTGGCAAGCCGTGGCTAGGTGATGCCGATCTGTCCACCAGTTTGCCCGCCAGTGCCAACAATTACTTTAGTTTGGCCGTTTTCAGGCCGGACGAGGCTGGCCAGTTTCGGCGGCTGAAAGCGCGCTTCATGGCTCTGTATGCGGTGATGCTGGACGATGTGGGTACCAAGGTGGCGATGGAGCGGCTGACCTTGCCACCAACCTGGTTGCTGGAGACTTCGGTCGGCAATTTTCAGGCCGGATATTTGTTGAGTGAACCGCTCGCAGATGGCCCTGCTGCGGATCGGCTGATGAACGCCATCATCGCTGCCGGATTGTGTGACCCCGGTGCAAATGGCCCAAGAGCGCGGCTGGCCCGGCTGCCGGTTGCCATGAACGGCAAACACGCGCCGCCGTTTGCTTGCCGAATGGCAGGGTGGGAACCTGATTTTTGCTACTCGGTCGCCGAACTGGTCGGTGGCCTTGAGCTGGAGTTGGCCGCCGAGACGCGTCCCAAGCGGCAAAGTGCCCGTGCTGCGCAACAGCGCCCCAGCGATGGTGACCCGGTCTGGCTACCTCGCCCTGAAGAAAACAGCGTATTGATCGCATTGCATGACCGTGGCCTTTACAAGGCACCGCTGGGCGATGGCAAGCACAACATCACCTGCCCATGGGTGCAAGAGCACACCGGCGAGGTCAATGGTGGCACGGCATATTTTGAACCCGATGACAACTGGCCGATTGGCGGGTTCAAATGTCTGCACGGGCATTGTGCCGAGCGGCATGTCCGCGACCTGCTGCAATTTGTCGGTGTCGAGGTCAGCGCCGCCCGCATGAAGTCCACGATTCGCGTGATGGCGGGGGAAATTCACCGCGTGGTGGATGCCGCTGAACGCGAACTGGCGCAATCGCGCCGCCACTACCAGCGAGGTGGGTTGATCGTGACCATCGTCACCGACCCTGGTACGCGCGAGACCCGTGTGCAAGACATCAGCCCCCCGGCGCTGGTGCGTGCCTTGGCTGGGGCTGCCACCTGGGAACGTTTTGATGCCCGCGCTGAAGATTGGTGCCGCACTGACCCACCGGCGCGCCATGCGGCGGTGCTGTTTGACTCCACCAGTTACCGCCATCTTCCGGTGCTCAATGGCCTGACTCGCCAGCCTTACTTGCGACCGGATGGCAGTCTGATGCTGGCAGCAGGCTATGACCCGGCCACCGGCATGTTTGGGGTGTTTGATTCGCGTGAATTCTCAGTCCCTCAAAATCCAACCCGTGACGACGCGCTTGCGGCGCTGGCGTTGCTGAAAGACCTGCTGGCCGAATTCAGCTTTGCGCGCGATGCTGATCTGTCGGCGGCGCTGGCTGGCCTGCTGACTGCAGCGGTGCGACCCAGCCTGAACCACTCGCCAATGATCCATGTG
>DAOSLL010000353.1:0-4857 GCA_035368905.1 Rhodoferax sp. | reverse complement strand
ACCCTGAGCCGTTCTGGTGGCAGTGATACCGGCGCTGGTGGTATCAGGCCGATATGCGACTGGCACACACCACTTGATGCAATCTTGGCTGCATCGCCCAAAGCAGCAACCCAAACCCCAGCGATGGGTTATGTCGGTTATGCAGGTTTGCTTTCGCTGATCTGCGCAAAATGTCAGAGCACGTGACACGGTGTAGCAAAAATGAGACGGATTGAAAAATGACGGTACTTTTGACGGTACTTATTTTTTTAGAAACGTTTTTATTGAATTGAATCAAAAACTTAAATTCTAAACGCGGTTCCGGCTCGGGCACCAGGACATCGTTTCAGATGTTTTCACAATTCGCCAAAACACCCCCAAAACCCGTACGCTTCACAGCATGGCGGGTTAATTGCTGCCTTGAACCTTGAACCTTGATCCCTGAGTTGGACGCGCCCGAGTGGGCCGCTGGCAACGTGCCTGGGGTCGCTACTCCTGCTGGCGGGCAGAAGCTGAGCGTCGTCGTCGTGCTACTCAGCCGCGTCGCGCGGTGACCCACTCGGGCGCGTTCAACTGAGGAATTTACTTCAACAGAGCCAAAAGACTTTCAAGCCCGTCAGGCTGCTACAGCAAAAATATCTTCCCCGGATTCATGATGTTGTCCGGGTCCAGTGCCAGTTTGATGGCGCGCATCATGGCGACCGCACCGGCACCGGTCTCGTCGACCAGAAATCCCATCTTGTGCAGCCCTACGCCATGTTCGCCGGTGCAGGTGCCACCCAGTTTCAGGGCTCGCTGCACCAGTTGCCGGTTGAGGCGCTCGGCGGTCTCGCGCTCATGCGGCACGGTCGGGTCAATCAGGTAACCCATGTGAAAGTTGCCGTCGCCCACATGGCCGACCAGAAAACAGGTCAGACCACTTTGCTCGGCCTCGGACACCGAGTCCAGCAGCGCATCGGCCAGGCTTGATATGGGCACACAGGTGTCGGTGGTGATGGCTTTGCAGCCAGGGCGCGACTGCACGCCAGCAAAGTAGGCGTTGTGCCGTGCGGTCCACAGCCGGGTGCGTTCTTCAGGGGTGTTGGCCCACTCAAAGGCCTGACCGCCCCATTCGGCGGCGATGGCCTGCACCGTTTCGACCTGCTCCCGCACCCCGGCAGGCGAGCCGTGAAACTCCATCAGCAACATGGCTGCTTCGTTCAGGCTTAGGCGCGAATGCTTGTTGACCATGCGGATGGTATTGGCATCAAGCAGTTCGCAGCGGGCGATTGGCACGCCCAACTGAATGATCTGGATGGTGGCGTTGACAGCATCGGCCAGGCTGGCAAACGAGCAGGTAGCGGCCATCACCGCTTCGGGTAGCGGGTACAGCTTGACAGTGACCTCGGTGATGACACCGAGCGTGCCCTCGCTGCCGACCATCAGGCGCGTCAGGTCGTAGCCAGCGGCCGACTTTCTGGCTCGGGTGCCGGTGCGAATGATGCTGCCCTGTGCTGTCACCACTTCAAGTGCCAACACGTTTTCGCGCATGGTGCCGTAGCGCACGGCGTTGGTGCCGCTGGCGCGTGTGGCACTCATGCCGCCTATCGTGGCATCGGCCCCAGGGTCAATCGGAAAGAACAGGCCGGTCGACTTGACGGCTTCATTGACCTGTTTGCGCGTCACGCCAGGCTGCACCGTCACCGTCAGGTCTTCGGCGTTGATGCTGAGCACCTGGTCCATCCGGCTGACATCCAGGCTGATGCCACCTTGCACTGCCAGCAACTGGCCCTCCAGAGACGATCCAATGCCAAACGGAATCACCGGCACTTTGTACTGCGCTGCGAGTTTGACGGCATCGGCCACGTCCTGGGTGCTTTGGGCAAACACCACCGCGTCGGGCGGCGGCACGCTGAACGAGGACTCGTCACGCCCATGCTGCTCGCGGATCACCCGCGCGGTAGAGAAACGCGCCGTGAAACGCTGGCCTAACGCGTCCAGCAAGGCCTCGGGTACGGCACGGGGGTGACATTCGGGCAGCAAGCTGGTTTGGGCGGTGGGTGTGGTCATGGCGGACTTCCGGGGTGAGCGGCAATTATGCGCAATAGCGCCTGTTCCTGGCGGGAATTTGCCTCTGTTCGAAAAGGCCCGGGGTTGCCCGCAGGGGACGATGTGCCGCACCAGCAACATCAAAGTGACGGCAGTGTCTGGTAGCGCCCTTGCCCTGCCTTTTATTGGCATTTGCTTGATATACATCATTTAACCGGACGACCGGACTGGTTAGGCTTACGGGTTTACCATGACAAGCATTTTCCAAAGCTTCACCAGACTTTTATGAATTTCGTCGCTGATTCCGTCCTGGCCCGCCCGCCAGCGCAAACACCCGCAGCCCCGATGGAACTGGTCTGCCCGGCTGGCAGCCTGCCTGCCCTCAAAGCCGCCGTGGACCACGGTGCCGATTGCGTTTATCTGGGTTTTCGTGATGCCACCAATGCGCGCAATTTTGCCGGTCTGAATTTTGATGCGGCAGCCGTCGAAACCGGCATCCGCTACGCGCATGACCGTGGCCGCAAGGTGTTTGTGGCGCTTAACACCTACCCGCAGGCGACCAAGGCCGAGCTCTGGCAACGTGCGCTGGACCGTGCAGCCGACAGCGGTGTTGATGCCGTGATTCTGGCCGATCCGGGTCTGATGGCCTACGCCGTTCGCCACCAGCCGCAACTGCGCCTGCACTTGTCGGTGCAGGGCTCAGCCACCAATTACGAGGCGCTGGATTTTTATCACCGGCACTTTGGCATTGCGCGAGCAGTGTTGCCGCGGGTGCTGTCAATGCTGCAGGTCGAGCAGGTGATTGCCAAGGCTGGCATCGAGATCGAGGTGTTTGGCTTTGGCAGCCTGTGCGTGATGGTGGAAGGGCGCTGCGCGCTGTCGAGCTACGTCACCGGCGAAGCCCCGAACACCAACGGGGTCTGTTCGCCGCCGAAGGCGGTGCGCTGGGTGGAAACCCCGCAGGGCCGCGAGTCGCGCCTGAACGGTGTGCTGATTGACCGTTACGCGCCAGGCGAAAACGCCGGTTACCCAACCCTGTGCAAGGGTCGTTTTGACGTGGAAGACGACCAGAACTACTACGCCATTGAAGAGCCAACCAGCCTCAACACGCTGTCGCTGTTACCCGAACTGATGGCCATGGGTGTGCGCGCCATCAAGATCGAAGGCCGTCAGCGCAGCCCGGCGTATGTGGCACAGGTCACCAAGGTCTGGCGCGCCGCCATTGACAATTGCCGCAGTGACCCGCAACGCTTTACAGCCAAACCAGCCTGGATCAGCGACCTCGACAAAGTAGCCGAAGGCCAGCAACACACGCTTGGCGCCTACCATCGACCATGGAAATAAATAACCTTGCGGGACAGACCACAGGTTACGCGAAGCGAACATGTGCTCTGTCGCCAACATTTCGTCGGATGTTGGCTGCCCACCTTGCGGGACAGACCACAGGTTACGCGAAGCGAACATGTGCTCTGTCGCCAACATTTCGTCGGATGTTGGCTGTCGGCCTTGCGGGACAGACCACAGGTTACGCGAAGCGAACTGATGCTCTGTTCCCGACCTGTCGTCGGATACCCGTTGCCCCCAACCATTTAGAGGATGCTTTGTGAAACTGTCTCTCGGTCCACTGTTGTATTACTGGCCACGTGACCAGGTGCTGGCTTTTTACGCATCGGTCGCCAGCAGTCCGGTGGACATCGTTTATTTGGGTGAGGCGGTCTGCTCGCGCCGCCATGAAGTTCGCCTGGCCGACTGGCTGGAGATTGCGCAAACCCTGCACCAGGCAGGCAAAGAGGTGGTGCTGTCAACCCAGGTGCTGATCGAGTCCGGTGCCGATGTCGCGGTGCTGCACAAAATTGCCGACAACGGCTTGTTTCTGGTGGAAGCCAACGACATGGGCGCGGTGCATTGCCTGTCGGGCAAAGCCCCTTTTGTGGCTGGGCCGCACCTCAACATCTATAACCTGCCGACCCTGCAATGGATGGCGCCGCTAGGCATCCGGCGCTGGGTCATGCCGCTGGAGATGGGCCGCGAGGAACTGGCGGTAATGCAAAGCGGCCGACCTGAAGGCGTGCAAACCGAAGTGTTTGCCTTTGGCCGCCTGCCGCTGGCCTTCTCGGCGCGCTGCTTTACCGCCCGTCACGCCAATTGCCCCAAGGACGACTGTCAGTTCAAGTGTCTGGCCTATCCGGACGGACTGATGATGCGAACCCGCGAGAACGAAGAGTTTCTGGTGCTCAATGGCATTCAAACCCAGTCTGCCCGCGTGTACAACCTGCTGCCCGAGCTTGCGGCCATGAGTGAATTGGGGGTTGATGTGGTGCGCATCAGCCCGCAATCGAGCCATACGCTTGACATTGTCAAACTGTTCGGCGAAGTGCTGGCACAGCGCATGCCGGTCGCAACTGCACTGCAGTCCCTGCAGCCGTTGATGCTGGAAAAAGCCTGCAACGGTTACTGGTACGGCAAACCAGGCCTGGAGCTGGTTGCAGCCAGTGCCTGACCAACCTGTTCAAACAAGGATCTCCCCATGACTGCTAGCCCACTGCTGATTCCGGCCCCGCTTGGCGCGTTGCTGGGCCGACTGCCCGCCTACCCAGGCTCATTGCTGTTTGTGACCGGGCTCAACCTCGCCCTGGCCAAGCAACTGGCCCCGGATGTCACGCAAATGCTGCTTGGCAAAAAACTTCGCCTGCGGGTGCTTGACGCGCAATGGGCCTTTGATTTTGAATGGAAAGATGATCGTTTTGTCGCTTGCCAGAACCCGGCTGCCGCCGACCTGACCATCAGCGCCAGTGCGCATGACTTTGTACTGCTGGCGCGCAGGCAGGAAGACCCCGACACGCTGTTTTT
>DAOSLL010000352.1:0-4861 GCA_035368905.1 Rhodoferax sp. | reverse complement strand
ACAGCCTGCTCGAAGGCAGCGACCTGGCAGCCAGGATGTCGGCTGACGACATGCTCGCGCTGCTGCAGGAGGAATGGCGGGCCAAGACCGGGCAGGATTCTGCTTGAGCGTTAATAGGGTAATCTTGTTGTAACGTCTTGCGCAATAGGTACGGCGGTTCGAGGGGTAAATGGCTTGTTGCTTTTGGTGGCATCATGACGCTTCGGGATAGCCAAAATACTGTTTATTTATCAGGGGGATAAATACCGGACATTATGTCCGGTATGATTGCTTTTATGAACATTCTGTCAACCACCCTGAACGACACCGCCGCGCTGGCATACCTTGCAGCAGCCCGCCAACACCACTCGCAAGCTGCCATTGCCAAACACCTTGGGGTCAGCGAACGCCAGGTCAGGCGCTGGGAAGTGGGCGAGTCGCACCCGCCCCTCTATGTCGGCCTAGCACTGCAACGGTTGCTGCCATTCCAGCCTGTCACCAACTCCGGTGCCGACTTCAAATTCATCGACCTGTTTGCGGGGATTGGCGGCATCCGGCTGGCGTTCGATGCCATTGGTGGCGAATGCGTGTTTACCAGCGAGTGGGACAGCTACGCCCAGCGCACCTACATGGCCAATTTTGGTGGACAGCACCCGATTGATGGCGACATCACCCGGATTGCCGCCACTGACATTCCTGACCATGACGTTTTGCTGGGCGGGTTTCCGTGCCAGCCGTTTTCGATTGCCGGGGTGTCCAAAAAGAATGCCCTTGGCCGGGCGCACGGTTTTGCTGACGAAACACAGGGCACGCTGTTTTTTGACGTGGCGCGCATCATTGCCGCCAAGCAGCCCAAGGCCTTCATGCTTGAAAACGTCAAAGACCTGCAGTCGCATGACAAGGGCCGTACCTTTGACGTGATCCTGCGCACCCTGCGTGACGAGCTGGGATATCAGGTTTTTCACAAGGTGATCGACGGTGCCCACTTTGTGCCACAGCACCGTGAACGCATCATCATTGTCGGCTTCCGCCAGCCCGCTGATTTTGACTGGGGCATGGTTGACCTGCCGCCAAAAGGCAGCCACACGCTGGCCGGGATCATCCACCGCAAAGCAGGTGAACCACGGCTTGAGCCGGACGGTTCCAGCTACTACGACCATGCAAGCCGCAAGGTGCTGGACAAGTACACGCTGACCGACCACCTTTGGCTGTACCTGCAAAACTACAAAAAGAAGCATGCGGCAGCGGGCAACGGTTTCGGCTTCGGGCTGGTCACGCCCGAGAGCGTAACGCGCACGCTGTCAGCTCGCTATTACAAGGACGGGTCGGAAATCCTGTTCAGCCAGGGTGCCAACAAGAACCCGCGCCGCCTGACACCGCGTGAATGCGCCCGGTTGATGGGGTTTCCGGACACGTTCAGGATTCCGGTGTCGGATACTCAAGCCTACCGCTTGTTCTCCGAAGCGGCGGTTGTTCCTATGGTTCAAGCGGTCGGTAAACTGATTGCCTCAATCATTTTACCCAAGGAATCGGTCGAAGCGGTTTCCTCCGTCATCGTGCCGACAAACATCATGGCAACCGGACTTTGGACCAAAGAGCAAATTAAGCTGGCTTTTCATTTGTATTGCCAACTCCCCTATGGACGTATTCATGGGCGCAACCCAGAAATCATGGCCTTGGCGAAAGTCATTGGACGCACGTCAGATGCCGTGGCAATGAAAATGCTCAACATCGCCAGCATTGACCCTGCGATTACAAGCACAGGACGTGCCGGATTGGGAAATGCCTCTGCGTTAGACCGATCCGTATGGGACGAATTTCACTCGAATTGGGAGCGTTTAGCCGTGGAATGTCAGTTGCTGCGTCAACAATTGGACAAAAATTCTGCGCCAGAGCTGGACTCTGAAAATGACGCGTTTTTGCCAGATGACTTCACGGGGGAAACCCGGCAGGTTTTAACAACGCAACGCATCAAACAGCATTTTTTCCGCCGTGCCGTACTCAGCAGTTATCGAGGCCGTTGTTGTATGTCGGGTCTGTCAGATGCACGCTTGTTAATTGCCAGCCATATCGTGCCGTGGAGCAGCGATAAGACCAATAGGCTCAACCCGAGCAATGGACTTTGTCTGTCTGCAATCCATGACCGTGCGTTTGATAAAGGATTGATGACACTTTCTGATGATTTGAAAATAGTCATTTCGGAGGTTTTGAAGCGCAGCGATGACGTGTTTGTCAGAGATGTTTTGATGCCATTGAATGGCCGAATGATTGAGTCACCCGAGCGCTTTACGCCACAGCTTGAGTTTGTAACGTGGCATCGCAATTCAATATTTGTGGACAACCAGAAGTAGCTGCCATGAGATGGAAATTTCCGCCAGAGACCGTTTATCAAGTCATGACGGAGCAACCTGATACTTGCCACAGTTGCGGATCAAGGTTGATGCTGCTTGAAATAGTGAGTATTGATGATGAGAGCGTCTTTGTTTGTGAATGTCTGAAGTGCCAACGCAGTATTCCAGTTGTCGAGGATGACATGGACGACTTGGATAATTAGCACGCTGACGCATAACAACTTCCGAAGTCTCATTTTGCTCAGAATTTAAGCAGTTTTGACAGGCTGCAAGACCGCGCCATCGGAACATTTGCGACAAGTCCCCAAAGAACAGCGGCGTGGCATCGATGGCCGGGTGCTCGTGTTTGGTACAACCGGCGACAGGCGCACATTGGCCTGCCTTGCGCCCGCCAATACCGCGCTGGCGCAGGAACTGCTGGCCAAATTTGGCAAATCGCCACCCACCGGCCTTTTCCTGGAACTGACGCTCCCCGTGGGGTCTGGCCGGAACAAGGCCAACGTTCTTGCGGCGCTTCGCATGATCCATGCGGGCGGTTTACACGCGTCATGCCGCAGGAACAATCAGGGCGTACTCATCCCCTATCAGGCCACCAATGGCGGTGGCTACACACTTGAGGCCCTGCTGGGCATCACGCCCAACGGCAATTCCGAGCCTGACTACCTGGGCTGGGAGATAAAGGGCCACAGTTCAAACCGAGTCACGTTGATGACCCCCGAGCCCAACGGCGGCTTTTACGGCGAAAGGGGTGTCAGGGAATTTGTCGAGCATTACGGCCATGAGGTGAACGATGGCGGCATGTACTTCACGGGCGGCCACAAGGTCGGGGTGCGTTGTGTGGCCACCGGCATGACCCTGCAAGTGTCCGGATTTGACCCGGCAGCCCAGAAGTTGCTGGACGTGGGTGGTGCCGTGCGGCTGGTGGATGCCGCTGGCAATGAAGCAGCATCATGGGCCTTTGCACAGTTGTTGACGCATTGGACTCGCAAACACGCGTTTGCCGCCTACGTGCGCTACACGGCACAAAAAATGCCCATTGCCTACCGCTACGACACGCCGGTTCTGATGGGCGAACACACCGATTTTGGCAAATTCCTGAATGCACTTTGCTCAGGAGCCATCGTTTTTGACCCCGGCTCCAAAGTGACGCAGGCCCGCACGACGCAGTCAAAAGTCAAGGCCAGAAGCCAGTTCCGCATCAAGACCAAGGATCTGGGGCTGCTGTATCAGGTGCTTACGGCAGAGAGTATTGCCGGGTGAACACGATTAAAAGCAATGCGGCGCGAGGCCCTCGACCGCCTGGCAGGCTCCGAGGCACAGGCTGGCCAACGCCATATCCAGATACTGGCCGAGATCATGAAACTGCGCCGCGCCTGCTGCAACCCGCAACTCGTGGCTCCGGCGCTGGGCCTGCCCAGCAGCAAGCTGGCGGCCTTTGGCGAACTGCTCGACGAGTTGCTGGCCAACCGCCACAAGGCGCTGGTGTTCAGCCAGTTTGTCGATCACCTGAGCCTGATTCGTGCCGAGCTCGATGCGCGTGGTGTGCGTTACCAATACCTCGACGGCGCCACCCCGATGCAGGAGCGCAAGCTGCGCGTCGATGCGTTTCAGGCGGGCGACGGTGATGTGTTCCTGATCAGCCTGAAAGCCGGTGGCACCGGGCTGAACCTGACCGCCGCCGACTATGTGATCCACATGGACCCATGGTGGAACCCTGCCGTGGAAGACCAGGCCAGCGACCGTGCCCACCGCATCGGCCAGACCCGCCCGGTCACCATCTACCGGCTGGTGGCCAGTCAGACGATTGAGGAAAAGATTGTCGATTTGCACAAGACCAAGCGCGCCCTGGCCGACAGCCTGCTCGAAGGCAGCGACCTGGCAGCCAGGATGTCGGCTGACGACATGCTGGCGCTGCTGCAGGAGGAATGGCGGGCGACGCGCCAATAGGCCCACAGGCAGACTGCGCCATGCTTTTGTTTTTATAGCTTGCTGCGCAATGCGGACGGGCGCTGGAGGCCTCTTAGATGCACAAACCTGGGCGGTGTGAAACGCAAGGCAAGGCGAGATAACAACGACATGCATGATCTGGAAATGGAATCAGATGGACGAACCAGGACGATGTGTCAGCCAAAGCTGAAGGCCGACAGTGTCGTTTCCATCACACGATCCGAGAACAGCTTGCGACCCCGATCATTGCCCGCTGCACCGGCCACCGTCATCAGCGGAATCAGGTGTTCTTCGGCCCGTGGCGGATGACACTGCCGGGCACCGGGTGCGCGTTCCCAGTTCGACAGCAAATCGCTGCGCTCTTGCGCGCCGGACTCAACGGCTTGGGTCAGCCACTCGTCAAATGCATCAGATATCGGGGCGAATTGCACATTGCCATAAGCGCGCATATTGTGAAAGCTCATGCCGCTGCCGATGATCAGCACATCCTGATCGCGCAAGGCCTCCAGCGCGCGGCCGACCTCCAGATGCCGCAGCGGGTCCAGCGACGCGTGCAGCGACAGTTGCACCACTGGCACGTTTGC
>DAOSLL010000351.1:0-4872 GCA_035368905.1 Rhodoferax sp. | reverse complement strand
GCATGAACTGGGCGAGCGCACGGTGCAGCCGCGCGGCCGGTCCCTTGAGGAAGCTGAAGCGTGCGCCGCTCAACTTGGCGCCGGTCTCGAAGTCCAGCCCCAGCGGTGCGCCCAGGTCGACGTGGTCCTTCACCGCAAAGCCGTAGCTGCCCGGCGTGCCCCAACGGCGCACTTCCTGGTTGGCCTGCTCGTCGGCGCCCACTGGCACGCTGGCATCGGGCAGGTTGGGCACCGACATCAGCATCGTGGCCAGCTCGGCCTGGATGGCTTCCAGCCGCTCGCCGCCGGCCTTCATCTCTTCGGCGATGCCGCCCACCTCGGCCATCAGCGCCGACGCGTCTTCGCCCTTGCCCTTGGCCTGGCCGATCTGCTTGCTCAGGGCATTGCGGCGGGCCTGCAACTCTTCGGTGCGGACCTGCAGGGTCTTGCGGTCGGTCTCGAGCGCGGTGAAGCGCGCCACGTCCAGGAAGGGCTGCGGTGACTTGCGCGCTTCCAACGCAGCAATGACGGCCGGCAAATCGCGGCGAAGCAGGTTGATGTCCAGCATGGTGTTGGGTCCTTCGGATCAGCTTTGTGCAAACGGCACCGCGTGGGTGCCGTTCAATGTCGAGGGGGTTCGATTGAACGGCGCTTCACGATCGCGACGCGGCAAACTCGCTCATCGATTTGTCGCCCAGGCCCTTGGGCAAGGGGAAGTGCACGGTTTCTTCCACGCCGGCCATGCGGCGCACGCTGATCGCGCCCAGGGCCCTGAGGCGGTTGATCACCTGCTGCACCAGCACGTCGGGGGCCGAGGCACCGGCGGTCAGGCCCACGCGCGGGTGGCCGGCAAACCAGGCCGGCTGCAGGTCGTCGGCCGAATCGACCATGTGCGCCGGCGTGCCCAGGCGCTCGGCCAGTTCACGCAGGCGGTTGCTGTTGCTGCTGGTGGGGCTGCCGACCACGATGACGATGTCGACCTGCGGTGCCATGACCTTCACCGCGTCCTGGCGGTTCTGGGTGGCGTAGCAGATGTCCTGCTTCTTGGGCTCGCGCACATGCGGGAACAGGCGCTTGACCTCGGCCAGGATGGCGGCCGCATCGTCCACGCTCAAGGTGGTCTGTGTCACCACGGCCAGTTGCCGGCCACGTGGTTGCACACGCGCCACGTCGGCCACGTCTTCCACCAGGTAGATGCCGTCGGACAGCTGCCCCATGGTGCCTTCCACCTCGGGGTGGCCCTTGTGGCCGATCATGATGAATTCGTAGCCTTCCTTGGCGAGCTTGGCCACCTCGACATGCACCTTGGTGACCAGCGGGCAGGTGGCGTCGAACACCTGGAAGCCGCGGTCGTCGGCCTCGACCCGCACCGCGCGGCTCACGCCGTGCGCGCTGAAGACCAGGGTGGCGCCGGGCGGCACATCGGCCAGGTCTTCGATGAAGATGGCGCCCTTGGCCTTCAGGTCGTTCACCACATAGGTGTTGTGCACGATCTCGTGGCGCACGTAAATCGGTGCCCCAAACTTGGCCAAAGCCTTTTCGACAATCTCGATGGCCCGGTCCACCCCGGCACAAAAGCCGCGTGGCTCGGCCAGCAGGATGCTCGCCGCGCCGCTTTGCAACCCGGTCATAACACCCCGATCACATGCACTTCAAATGTGACCGGCTGGCCCGCGAGCGGGTGGTTGAAGTCAAACAGCACCGCATCGCCCTTGGCATCGGTCCTGAAATCGACAATCACACCGGCAAACTTGCCGGTGCCGTCGGGGGTGGGAAATTCAAGCACGTCGCCCACCGCGTATTGCTCGCCCGCCGCGCCCATGTCAAGCAGCTCCTGGCGCGCCATCCATTGCAGCATGTCGGGGTTGCGCGGGCCAAAAGCGGTGCCAGCGGGCAGCTCGAAGGTGCTGCGGCTGCCTTCGGGCAAGTCCAGCAGATAGGCTTCCAGCGTCGGTGATAGTTGCCCGGTGCCCATGGTCAGCGTGGCGGGTTTGCCATCAAATGTGTTGATCACATTGCCTGCCGGGCCGCTCAGGCGGTAATGCAGGGTCAGGAAAGAACCGGGTTGGACGGTGGTGCTGGTGCTTGTCATGGTGATGCGTGGCCTGAAGGTAAAAAGAGATGCTGCGTCGCAACAAAGCCCCGATGTCAGAAATTGGGGTCTGCTGGCGCATAAACTGCACGCATTGTAAAAGCCCGCCTTCTTGCCGCTACCGATGCCACTCAAAGACCTGCCCCCCGATGCCCGCCCGCGTGAAAAAATGCTGGCGCTTGGCCCCGCTTCCCTGAGTGACGTGGAACTGCTGGCGCTGCTGCTGCGCACCGGCATCAAGGGCAAGGGGGTGCTGCAAATGGCCGATGAACTGCTCAAGCTCAAGCCCGCTGCCGGAACCGACGCGGGTTTTGACGGCATTGCCGGGCTGCTCAACGCCACCACCGATGACCTCAGGCGCGTCAAGGGCCTGGGGCCGGCCAAACGCTCTGAACTGGCGGCGGTGCTGGAACTGGCGCGCCGTGCCATGCGCCAGCGGCTGCAGGAGCGCACCGTGTTTAACTCGCCCGATGCCGTCAAGCACTACCTGCAACTGCACCTGTCTTCGCGCACGCACGAAGTGTTTGCGGTGTTGTTTCTGGACGTGCAAAACCGCTTGCTGTCATTCGAGGAATTGTTTCACGGCACGCTGACGCAAACCAGTGTCTATCCGCGTGAGGTGGTGCTGCGGGCGCTGCACCACCAGGCCAGTGCGGTGGTGCTGTCGCACAACCACCCGAGCGGCACGGTGCAACCGTCAAGGGC
The DNA here is from genome assembly GCA_035368905.1 of Rhodoferax sp. Lineage (GTDB taxonomy): Bacteria > Pseudomonadota > Gammaproteobacteria > Burkholderiales > Burkholderiaceae_C > Rhodoferax. Next base: position 2,096 of record DAOSLL010000351.1, on the reverse strand, counting down.
CGACGAGATGTTGACGCAAACCCTGAAAACCACGCTGGCACTGATCGACGTGCGGGTGCTTGACCACGTCATCGTCGCCCCTGGTGAGGCGCTCAGCATGGCGGAGCGGGGTTTGCTGTGATCGGGCAGCGCGCCAGTGTCGTCAAGGTGACCGCCCTGACCGAACTCAAGCAAGTCAAGCGGGCCATGGCCGAGCGCGCCCGGCAGCGCCTGCTGCAAGCCAGCGTGCAGGTCAAGGCAGCCCGCCAGGCGGCCACCGACCGTGAATTGTTCGTCAAGGCCGCTGGAGCCGTCCAGCCCTTGCCAGACAAGCGCAGCGTGCTGCATAAAAAGGAGCCAAAAATGCCATTGGCAATGCAGTACCAAAAAGACGAAAAGGCGGTGCTGCGCGAGGCCATCAGCGACGAATTTGATGTCAGCACCCTGCTCGAAGCTGACGAGCATTTGAGTTTTCGGCGACCCGGCATCGGGCCCGATGTAACCCGCAAGCTGCGCCGTGGCGACTGGAGCATTCAGCGCCAGATTGACCTGCACGGCCTGCGCCGTGACGATGCCCGCGAGGTCTTGAGCATTTTCATCCGTGAAGCACACAAGCACGGCATCCGCTGCGTGCGGGTGGTGCATGGCAAGGGACTGGGCTCGCCCGGCAAGGCCCCGGTGCTGAAAAGCCGGGTCCACAGTTGGCTGGTGCAAAAAAGCGAGGTGCTGGCCTTCGTGCAGGCCAAACCGGCCGATGGCGGTGCCGGTGCGCTGGTGGTGTTGCTGATGACCGCCAGAGGCTCTGGGTGATAGCGCGTGCACCCGTGCCGGTTGACCTGACCAGCTTGTCGCGCAGTCGCCCGAGCCAGGTTCCCCTGACTTGCGCGCTGCTGGCGATCAACCTGCTGCTCTTTGTGCTGATGCAGGCAGACGGCGCTGGCTTCTGGCACAGCAGCAGCAGCGTGCCGCTGGCCTGGGGTGCCAGCTTTGGGCCAGCCACCCAGGACGGCCAGTGGTGGCGGCTTGTAACTGCCCAGTTTGTTCATTTTGGGCTGCTGCACCTGGGCCTGAACATGTGGGCGCTGTGGGATGTCGGCCGACTGGTTGAGCGGCCCTATGGACCGCTGCGGTTTGGCCTGCTGTATCTGGGCAGTGGCCTGGTCGGCAACCTGTTGTCGCTGGCGGTGCAGGGCAACCAGGCGGTATCTGGTGGTGCTTCGGGGGCCATTTTTGGCCTGTACGGCGCGCTGCTGGTGTTTTTATGGCGCGAACGCGGACAAGTTGACCGGCGCGACTTCCGTTGGGCGTTTGGCGTAGCGGTCATTTTTACCCTGACTTCGCTGGGCCTGGGCTGGCTGATACCCGGCGTTGACAATGCAGCGCATCTGGGTGGACTGGTCGCTGGTGCCTGCCTGGGCACCCTGCTGGCGCGGCGCTGGCTGCCCGACAGCCCGGCCCCGCTGCGTGAGCGCTGGCTGGCAGCCGTGGCGCTGGCCAGCGGCATCGCAGCGCTGTTGACCCATCTGCCAGCACCGCTCTACCTGATGAGTGAGGAGCGCAGGGCGCGCGAGGCAATTCAACAGTTTTTGGTCATTGACCAGCAGCTCAGCCAGCGCTGGAACCAGCTTATGACCGTGCGCCTGGGCGGGCCGGGTCACGCTCGTGTTTCATTTGATCAACTGGCCAGCCGTATTCAGACCAGCATCACCAGCGTTTACGACAACAGTTTCAAGCAACTGGCAGCCGCCAGGCCGACCACTGCTGCGCCATCTGCCAAGACACTGGAGGCTTTGCAAAATTACGCGGGGCTGCGCGCCGAGGCCTCGCGCGAACTGGCCGATGGCCTGCGCCGGCAGGATCAGGGCAAAATTCTGGCGGCACTGGAAAAAGCCCGCAAGGCGCACGCAAGCGTCCAGGCCCCTGCAGCAAGCGGCCCGGCAGCGCCCGACCACAACCTTCGGTAAACCGGATTTGGCATCAAAGGCGCAGCAGCCCACTGCGTCGTCGCGCCAACCCAGACGCGCCGCCAGCGGCCCACTCGGGCGCGTCCAACTGAGGAATCTGGTCTCTAACAAGTCAAGTCTTTGCATATCATGCGAAGAATTCAAACATTCAAA
>DAOSLL010000350.1:0-4893 GCA_035368905.1 Rhodoferax sp. | reverse complement strand
AGAACGCGGAACCAAAATTAACGTGGGTTTCATTGGGGAAACTCGGCTTTTTTGGAAAAGAACTTTAGGTTAACACGAATGAACTTAAGCTGGAGTTGATAATTAGCAGACCCGGTTTCGCCCCGCGCTCTTGGCCTGGTACAGGGCGCGGTCGGCCTGTTTGAAGAGTTCGCGTGCGCTGTCTGACTCGGCGGTCTTGGTGGCAACGCCCAAACTGATGGTCAGATGGATGCGGTGGCTATCGTAAATCACTGGTTGGAGCTCAACCCGGTGGCGGATGTCTTCTGCGAGACGAACCGAGGCGGGCTTGTCCAGCCCCGGCAGCAGTAGCAGAAACTCTTCGCCGCCAAATCGCCCCAGCACCGCGTGGCTGCCCGCCACGGCTTGCTTGAGCAGTTGGCTGACATCGATCAGCACCTGATCGCCGGCATCATGGCCGCGCTGGTCATTGATGGTTTTGAAATGGTCCAGGTCGACCATCAACAGGCTCAAGGGCGTGCTCAGCACCTGCGCCTTGCGAAACTCGGCTTCAAGCACCTCCAAGATGTAGCCCTTGTTATAGGTCTGGGTGAGGGCATCAACGTGGGCACGGGTCTCAAGTGCGTCGATAAAGCGAGAATCAAGTTCGCCTTGCGGCAAAAACTTCAGCACCGTGCCTCCCACCTTGATGAGGTCGTCGCGTCGCAGAACAGCCATCTCGCCGCGGTGCAAACGAGCGTCGTTGATCGCGGTGCCATTGGTTGATCCACCATCGATCAGGCTCACCACTCCGGCCTCGCTCTGCACCGTGGCCTGCTTGCGCGAGACCTTGGGGTCGTCAATCACGATGTCAGCACTGGTGTCGCGACCCAGGCGCATGCTTTTGGCACTGATTTCAAAGCGCTTGCCCTGCAGCGGTCCATGCACCACGATCAGGCAGGCGGGGCTCTGATTGGCACGCTTGATCGTGCTGATCAAGGTGTCTTGCAGATTGGCAATCATCGTGGTTTTGTCAAGGGTCATTGGGCGCAATTAAATGGCAATGTCCGCGCTTTGGATTGCTGCACGGTGGGCTGACATGCCTATGGTAACAAACGCCCACGGCCGTGTTTGTCTAAACCCGGGTAAAGTCTGGCACTTGTTTGAACTATAGCCTTGTTGAGGCAACCTGTGCCCGCTGCGTCCCGCCCAGCTTAACTTTGTTCTTGGCCGGGAATTTATCAGTGCGGCCGAGCGTCACCGCACCCCCGTCATGCTGAGGGTCCGACCCGGTGTGGGCAAGTCGCCAATCGTCGCGCAAATTGGGCAGCGGCGTAAGGCTCGGGGCGTGGTTCAAAAGCGGCGGTTTTCCGGTAACACTAGCGTGAGCATCCCTCCCACAATAAGTTCGGGATTTTGCGAATCTTCGGTGAATTCACGGGACAGTCTGGAGTTGGAGACTTGTGTGTAACGATATGCGTCTTCCCCCATTGCTGATGCTCAATTTTGAATATCGACCCCCGATAAAGTTGGCTGGCTCCGCAAGACCCGTTGCGGTCAGGCAGTTTTCCGAAATGCCTCCCTCATCGATAGCAGCCGTTGAAATCAACAGGCTGTCTGCCTGGAAATCAAAAAGGTGCGGCAGTTTCGAAATGCCGAGCCGTCGAGAATGGGCAAAAGGAGGAGTCTTCTGTTGCCATCGAGCAATTTCGAGTTTCCCAATCCTGCACTGCCCTTCATCTCTCAACGAACTCTGCGCGATTGGCGCAAGTTTCACAAAAAATCCCGATTTGTCTAAAAAGCCACGCCTGCCATACATATTCAAACATTCTCCGACGCCAATTTGGCGCGTAGCGCAGGCAACAACTGCTGCACCTCAGCTACCCCAACCCGCGAACCCGTCGGTGCAGCTTGCACCAAAGGAGCCAGTGCGTTGAGCATGTCCGCGTTCAGACGACCAACCAATACTCCAAGCTCACTAAAACGCAAGCCTTGGCGCACCAAAAAAGCAACATAGGTGTGACGTAAAGCCGCTGGTGTAATGCTTTGTGGCGCGACAAGACAACTGTCAACCGCGCTTGAAGCAACGATGGCCTGCACATCTGCGACTTCCAATGGCTTGCCTGCGCCTTGAGTAAAAATTGGAGTTGAGGGTGGCATGGTGTCACGGTTGGCAAATGAAATTTCGGCCCAGATACGCAGTTGCGAACTCAGTGGCAATTCCCGGCTCGACTCGCCAGGTACCTGAAGCACATTATTTCTTGTGTCGAGGTGCTGCCATTGCAGACTTACCACTTCCTCCGCACCCAGCCCGCAAAGAAGACAGGTCAGTAGTGGCAAGTTCTTTGGTGTGGCTGCTTGCAGAAGTTGTTGAACTTCACTGGCATCAAGTTCCCGAGGCAGTGGATTGGTCAGCAACTGTTGTGCTAGTTCACCGTGCAAGGGCAACCGAGCTGCAGTATTGCTGCTGGCGTTGAGGGCAGCCATCGCTTGGGGATGAACCATCCATGCTGGGGGTAGTACCACCGTGGCGGGCCCAGCCGGTGCAGCCTCTTTGCGGTTAAAAAATTCAACAAACCACACCGACAAAAAGCCAAGAACGGCTGAAGCAATCAGCACAATGCCCGCATCCCGCCAATACTGAGGCTGTGAAGGCGCATCTGGTGCCACGGCAGGCTCCAGAATAACCAAACGAGGCTTGCGGGCAGTTTCACTGGATTGAAGTGCCAGCAGCTTCTGCGCCGCGCTGTTACGCACCAGCGCAAGGCTCTTTAGTTCGTCCTGCAGGCTTTGCATTTGCCCCAAAAAACGATTGACCGTGTTCACTTCCTGCTTACCGGAAATAATCTGTTGTTGCAGGCGCTGTGCAGTAGCCTGCGCGCTGGTGAGCTCTTCGAGCGCACCAGCGAGCGCGGCTTGTTGGGACTTTTGACGCTCGGACTCCAGTTGTTGTTCCAGATTGGAGATTCGGACCTTTAGGGCGATAGCATTTGCGTCCATGTCGAGGTATTTTGATGTGAATTGGCGCTCCAAGGCTCGCCAGTCCTCTTTTGCTTGCGACAAACGCGCTTCAATAGCCGCGACTGTTTGGTTGTCTTTCGCCGAATAGCTGCGCCTGCCTTGCGTAATGGCTTGCTCGATGGCGCGAACATGACCGGCAGCAGTGGCTTCACGATTGGTAGCATCAGTCAATGAGGTTGTCAGGCCCTTGAGGTGGATCAGGGTCTGGTTTTCGTTGCGCTCTGCGGAGCTGATATCGGCACGCGAACGCAGCGCCTCCAACGCGTTTTGCTTTTCCTGAAACTTGGCTTCAACGACATCGATCTCATCTTTCGCAGCGTGCAACTGTGCTTGCCAACTGGCGTCTCCCGCCTCGGTCTGATGTAAGCGATATATTTCCAACAAGGTATTGAGAAGAGGTGCCAACAAGGACTTCTGACTGCCTTGTGCCTGCAGCGTTACTATAGGGGTTCCCTCCACATTGCCCAACTTCAGCATCGCTTGCAGGGTCGACACGGTTTCGCTGGAACCATTGCTGAGCAGTCCCTGAGCTCGCAATTGTTCGCCAGTTTTCTCCAGCAATGGGCTGCTATTGAGAACTTCCATTTCGATCAATATGGCTTGCTGCGCGCCTTTGTCAATGGCCGCAGCCGGTGGTGCTGCAGTGGCAACATTTCCGGGCGGGGTGATTTGCACACGCGCCGAGGCCAGGAAAATAGGACTTCGCGAGAAATTGACCACCAAACCCAGCACCAAGCTGACGAGGAACACGCCTAAATACACTTTCATTCGGAGCCGCATGGCATGGCTACGAAGTTCGGGGTTTTCAAATTTTGAATCGTAGCCGCCATGGGCCATGCGCAGCTCGTCAGCGTAGTCGTACTGCGGCGAATGGGGCGTATTTTGCATCGGGTCTCAAACCAAGTAACTGACTTTCTGGCTCCAGCATTTGAAATGCCAGTGATTTATCTTATCAGTTGGATGAGAAGCACTTGCAGGGTTTCGAAATCACTATTGATTTGGGTTTCGCGTAGCCCGGACAAAACTCGACAGCAAAAGCGCACCACCATACGCATGGTGGTTCTCAAGAGCGACCATTTCGGCGCGTAGCAGATCGGGTTGGGGCCACGCTTTTTGGGATGTAGCGCCGCCATTTCATTGGCTTTGGGTTCTCTCGCATTAGCCGGTATCCTTGCGGGCTGGTGCGTGACGGAGATTGGGCGATGCTGAATATGAAGGCGATGAGATTTCCATTGGAAAGCATTCTGGTGTGTATACGCTGGTACGCGGCATACGCGCTGAGCTATCGTAACCTTGAAAAGATGATGCAGGAGCGCGGTGTGTTTGTTGACCACTCGACCCTCAATCGCTGGGCGATTAAATTTTTACCGATGCTCGAGAAAGTATTCATTCAGAGAGCATAAGCGCCCGGTGGGGCGCAGTTGGCGCATGGATGAGACGTATATCAAGGTTGGTGGCGAATGGAAGTACCTGTATCGTGCGGTAGATAAAGAGTGTGCGACCGTTGATTTTCTGCTACGCGCCAAACGAGACAAAGCTGCGGCGATGGCGTATTTCAAGACGGCGATGCGGCCAAACGGTGAGCCAGAGAAGGTCACGATGGATAAAAGTGGGGCGAACAAAGCGGCCATGGACGCGATCAACAAAGAGCAAAAAGTACCCATTGCAGTGCGCCAGATCAAGTATCTCAACAACATCGCTGAGCAAGACCATCGTGCGGTCAAACGCATCACAAAGCCGATGCTGGGATTCAAATCATTCTTGGCAGCCAAAGCTGTGCTGGCCGGAATTGAGTTGATGCACTTGATCCGCAAAGGTCAGTTGAGCGCCGAAAAAGGAAAGGATCTCTCGTTCGCCGAACAGTTTTATGCACTGGCAGCATAAGTGCGCCGGGGAGTGTTCTCGCTGAAAAAA
>DAOSLL010000349.1:0-4898 GCA_035368905.1 Rhodoferax sp. | reverse complement strand
AGTCCAGGTTGGCGGTGGGTTCGTCGGCAATCACCAGCTTGGGGCGCTTCACCAGCGCTCGCGCAATCGCCACCCGCTGGCGCTGGCCACCGGACAGCGCATCGGGGCGATGGCGGGCATGGTCCTGCAAGCCCACCGCCTGCAGTTGCGCCGTTACCCGGTCGCGCCGCTCTGCGGGCGGCACACCGGCAATGAACAGCGGGTATTCGACGTTTTCAAACACCGTCATCACCGGCACCAGGTTAAAGCTCTGGAACACAAAGCCCATGGCATCGCGGCGCAGCAGGGTGCGTTGCACTTCGCCCAGACCGTTGACAGGCTGGCCATCGAGCAGGATGTCGCCCGAATCTGGCGTGTCAATCAGCCCGGCCAGGTTCAGGATGGTGCTTTTGCCGCTGCCCGAGGGGCCGGTCAGCGCCAGCAGTTCGCCGCGCTGCACGCTCAAGTCCACCCCTTGCAAGGCCGGGATCACATGGGCACCGAGCCGGTAGGTTTTGTGCACCTCGTGCATGGCCAGCACGGCTTGCGTCTTGGCCGTGCTCATGATTGAGGCAGATCGTTGAGGCGGGCGCGTGCAGTTGCCGCTTGCGGCGCGCTGTTCTTGACGATGTCGTTCAGAAACCGGCGCGCCTCAACAATGCGCTTGTCCTTGATGGCCTGCTCTGCAGCCACCAGCCAGACATCGCCACGAAAGGCCATCGGTGCTGCCGCCAGCAAGGGGCTGGCAGTCACCTCGGCCAGCAAACTGGCACCGCGGGCGCTGCGGTTCATGAAGCCGGGCACCGCCAGAAAGGTGTTGGCGGCGGTAAAGCGCACCTCCAGCACCGCTGGCACCGCGTGTTGCAAGGCAGCGTTGTGCGCCGGGGTCAGCAGTGCCAGCGCCTTGTCCAGCATGGCCAGGCCGTCTTCGGCGTAGTTCATCTTCTTCCACGGCAGCCAGGTGCTATTGGACTGCATCGCGGTGCTGGCACCCAGGTAGGCCAGCAGCACCGGGTTGCCCGGCTCTGCGGCCAGCAGCGCGGTAAAGGAGGCGACCGATTTGTCGATGGCGGTGCCATTGCCGGAGCGGGCCTGGGAGAACGCCTCAAAGGCTGGCGCAAATTGGGCCTCGGGCACTGCCCAGGCGTTGGCACCAAAGGCCAGTGCGGCAGCCAGCCCCAATTGGCGGGCGGTGGTTAGGAAGCGGGGTTTGAGCATGTTGGACTCCTGAAAAAGGTTGAAAAAAGTTGCCATGGGTTGAACTTTAGGCAAGCCCGCTTCTGCGTGCAGCCCTGTTGCGACCAAATGCCGCTGGCGCGGGCGAAACGCCGACTCGGCGGCGTGAATGCAGCCATAGGGTCCTTGTTTTCCTGGCCAGCGCACTTGCATTGAGCCAGTATTTCCGTGCCAATGTGAGCACCGGTGGCATTACCCTGCCACTTTGCACTGCCGTCGGCAATCCGGTGATACTCGCGTCGTCCAGGCACCGCGCATCGTCCGACCAACCGGATGTTGGTCAGGCCGTCATCGTCATGTTCGACACAAACTTTTGGAGCCTCTCCGATGAAAATTGCCGTATTCAGCGCCAAGCGCTACGACCGTGACTTCCTGAACGCTGCCAACGCTGGTGCCGGGCACCAGCTTCGCTATCACGACGACCCGCTGGATCTGGAAACCGTGGCGCTGGCCGCTGGCTGCGAGGCGGTCTGCGTTTTTGTCAACGACACCGTCGATGCTGAGGTGCTCAACAAACTCGCCGCTGGCGGCACACGCCTCGTCGCCTTGCGCTGTACCGGCTTCAACAATGTGGATTTGAAAGCGGCGCAACAGTTGGGCCTCAAGGTGGTGCGGGTGGTGACCTATTCGCCCTATTCGGTGGCTGAACATGCGGTGGCGCTGTTGCAGGCCATCAACCGCAAGATTCACCGGGCCTATAACCGCACGCGTGACTCCAATTTCGCCCTTGATGGTTTGATGGGCTTCGACCTGCACGGCAAGACCGTGGCGGTGGTCGGAACCGGCAAGATCGGGCGGGTCTTTGCCCAGATCATGCTCGGCTTTGGATGCAAGGTGATTGGCTATGACAAGTTTCCATCGCCTGAATTTGAAGCGCTTGGTGCCCGCTATGCCAAGGTTGGCGAGATTGGTGAAACGGCCGATATCATCTCCCTGCACTGTCCGCTGACACCCGAAACCCACCACATCGTCAATGCAGGCATGTTGGCGCGCGCCAAACACGGTGCTTTGCTGATCAATACCAGCCGCGGCGGCCTGATCGACACCGAGGCCGCCATCGAAGCGCTCAAGAGCGGACAACTGGGCGGGCTGGCCCTTGATGTTTACGAGCAGGAAGCCGATCTGTTCTTTCGCGATTTGTCGAACACCATCATTTCCGACGACGTATTCCAGCGCCTGCTTTCTTTCCCGAATGTGATAGTGACCGGGCACCAGGCGTTTTTTACCCAGGAAGCCATCGCCACGATCTGTGAAACTACCATCCAGAGCGTCACCGAGTTCGCCAGCGGTCAGCCACTGTCCAACGAGATCAAGTGCACCTGATTTCGCCACCTCGCAATGACCGGCAGGTCCGAAGCGTTGAACATCAGCCTGCGCACGGGCAGTTGAAGCGACCGACAGGCCAACACAGCACAAGACGATCTGGCGTCCGTCGGTCGGCTTGCCGACTGCAGACCGAGAGGCTGGTCATTGATCGCCAGCGCGTTGTTTCATGCGCGCCCGGCGCATCAGAGGGCTCGGTGGCATTGACCAGGGTCAGGCTGCAGGCGGTGCCCGCGTCAACATGTTCGGCCATCGTTCACTGGTTAGCCGCTGCCAGCTTGATGCCAAAACCAAGCAAGGCGATGCCCGCAACACGGGTTGCCAGCCTGCGAGCCGATGCAATGGACGCAAGGCGGCGCGCCACGGCATTGCCAACCAGCACGATGCAGGCCTGGTAAACCAGGCTGATGAGCGTCACGTGAGCCATCATCGCAACCAGCGTGGCACCAGATGCCCCAGGACGCATGAACAACGGGAAAAATGCCACAAAGAAGAGCATCACCTTCGGGTTGGTCAGGCTGACCAGACACGCCTGGCGAAAATAGACCCAGCCCGTCTTGCCTGGTTCAGCAGCCGACTCACCCTTGTCAACCGGTGCCCGAAGCAGTTGCAGACCCAGCCAGCACAGGTACCCGGCACCAAACCATTGAAGGCCCCTGAAAAGATACGGATTGGCATTCATGAAGGCTGCCAGACCGGCCACTGCGGCAACCATGAAGATAAAGTCGCCGACCAAGGTTCCCAGCACGGCGCCGAGACCAGCGCCAATACCGTTGCGAGCCGTGGCGTTGAGGATGGCCAGCGTACCGGCTCCGGGTATCAACTGAAAAATGAAGATTGCGGCAACAAAGCTTGCGTAGTTCTGGATCTCAAACACAGGTCATTTCCTTCATGTCGGCTTGCAAACGCTGGGTTGCAAAAATGATAACCGACAGACTGACCAGCAAAAAAACCGGTCTGCAATTGCGTGGCGGGTACTGGCACGGCAAGCCGGGCTGCCACGGCGCACCGGTCAACGCAACTGGGCAGCGAGCGACGCGGCGCGCAAAGCAACGACTGATTTGCGGGCGGTTTTCTTTTCGAACTTTGCCACCGCGGCCCGATAGGCCTCATCGATCAGCGTGCCGATTTCAGTCAAGCGTTCCTGACTTGGGTTGAGGATCTGGGCCCAGCCCATCCAGGCGTAAACCGGATGCGGCATCAGCACATTCAAGGCCGTGAAATCATGGCCGGTTGCCACGCATTCACCCTTGCCTGGTCGCTCGGGCTTTTTTCCGAACAGCCTGGCATAGGTGGCGGGCGCAAGACCAATGGCGACTCTGAATACGCCATCACGATCAAGCCTGGAGGCTTTGTCGTTTTCGCCGTCATGCTGCTTGATGGTGCAAAAGTAAACGCCGTGGGGCAGTTGATGGCCAGGGTTGTAAAACAACGCGGTTTCACCCCAGCTCGCCTTGGGGTTGACCCCGGCGAACCTGCTGCAGATGTCATTGGCAATGTCGCCGGGTGTCATATCTGCACCTGCTTGGACGGCCGCGCATCGCCACCCAACAGGATCAGATCCGACAACTGTGCGACTCGCTTTGGCATTGGTCTATGGCTTGACATAGGGCTTGAACCCGGGGTTTGGCTCCCGGTCGCAGAAGATGCAGGGCATGACCCCATTCGGGTCAGTGACAGCAAAACCGCGCCCACCCCGGCAATGGTCGTCAGGCGGCATGGCGATGACCGCGCCACCAGCACCTGGTAGGGCGCATCGACATTGAAGTTGCAGGTCAAGTCGGCTGGGTTGCCAGCCGCCTGCCCAGCTTGCGGTGCCATGAACTGCAATGACGCGGCGTTGCTGCCAAACTCAAGGTGCGGATACCCGTCGCCGTCAAAAATGACGTTGGCGTCGAAAGGCGTGGCAACAAATCCACGCGGCTGGTCAACCTGTAAGGTTGCCATGCAGGCCGATAGGGCATTGGGTTTCAATTCGAATCTCCTTGAACAAGATCGCACCCTGCCTGGTTTCGCCAGCGCTTAAGCGTACCGGTCATTATGGTGATGTACTGCCTGATGATGTGGGTCTGGCTCAAATCCGACTCGATTGGCATGTTTGCCCGCGAGTCCCTCAAGACGTTCTGTATGAAGCCATGAACCGCGATGACTGGACTTGGCGCTCCTTGCCTGCTGGCATTGCTCAAACAGGAGCACGAGCGTTGAGTTCGACCGCCTGCGACACGGCTATTTTTCTCGATGACTCCATCAAGGAGTGCCATGGCAAAAAGATGCCTGGCATATCGGGTCATTTTGACCACACGAGGGGCCGCAATGTCATGGGTTGGCAGTCAACGTTCACCTCAATCGTGTAGCTGGCT
>DAOSLL010000348.1:0-4904 GCA_035368905.1 Rhodoferax sp. | reverse complement strand
CATGCCAGACGCAGCGCTGCCCAGCAGAGAGTCCGAATCACCACCTTGGCCTGTCACCCGTTGCCGGGCTGAGCGGCATCACAGTCGGGTGCCACAAGGGGGTCTGCAATCCACGCCGATAGGGACGAACAATTTCCTGATTTGCGCGCCTTTGGGAAGGTTGGCGACAAACACCTTTTGCACGCATCCGCCGTAGCGGGTGTTGACCTGTTCGCTCCAGGCTTGATAACGGCGTTCGCCAAACGCACAGGCTGTGTGTGAATTCATCGAGGCAAGAGTCGGTGCGCTGCCCAGGATGGCCGCAGCGCCGGGCAGCAGGCCCGAAGACTGCGTTCACCCCCGCACGACGCAGCTCATGTATGTCACTGAAAACGGCAGATGTGCAAAACGCTGGGTGTCACCCGTGACAAAACCGAGCTTGCTGTACCAGCGCTGCAACGCCATGTGCTGCCCAATCACGCCGATGCTGACGCGCTCAAGCCCGCTGGATTGGGCCAGCGCCAACACATGCTGGACCAACCGCGCGCCGACACCGCAGCGCCGGTGCGCAGGCAGCACCGACAAGCGGTTCAGGTAACCCACACCCGCGCCGGCCAGCTCAAACGCCACGCAGGCCATGGGGCCGGATGCTTGTTCGGCCAGAAAATAGCGCTCGCCGCGCGCCAGATCAGCTCTGATCCAGTCGGCGTTGCAGAACGACGGGTGTTTCGGGCAGTTGTCCAGGGTCAGGCCAAACCGGGCGGCCACGTCCTGGTTGGACGCGCTGATCAGCAGGGCGAGGGTAGCGGCATCTTGGGCGGTGGCTTCGTGGATGTTCATGGTCAATTCTTTAATCTCTAACAAGTCAAGTCTTTACACATCATGCGAAGAATTCAAACATTCAAAGTCATTCGTCGCGAGGGCGCGACTCCTACAAATTCAAATTGGCGCCGACTGTTTGTGTAGGAGGCGCGCCCTCGCGACGAAGGCTCATCGATTCCGGCTCGGCCGGCTTAGGTGTTTTAGGCCTGTAGCCCAATCAATGCGTGCGCAGACAGCTATTAGTTGTGTAGCAATGAATGAGTCCGCAAGACTATCCAAGCTGCAACTGCGAGCCCGCGCCATGCGCCAAGCCACGCAGACGCGCGCTCACATTCACCAGCATCGGCAGGCGCTGGCGCAAGTTGGCCAGCGCGGGCCAGCGCCAGCCGGACAGCTTGTGCGCCAGTTGAAACTGCGCTGCCGGTTCGGCGCTGAGCCATACGCTGCCTGCTGCTGGCAGCGTCCAGCTTTCACCGCTGTGCAGCCACACGTCCTCAAGGTGATCTGGCCGTGTCAGCCACAGCCGCCCGTGGGTGACTCGAATGGTGCAGCCAGCGCCCAGCTTCAGGGGCACCGGGTGAGGTGTGGCCAATTCAAAGTGTTCGATCTGGTGCATGACAGGCTCCTTTGGTACGTGGGATCAAGTGGGTCACAGGTTTGCGATACCGGGCTGGTAAATGTACGTTCTATTCCAGTACAGTACCGGTACAGTGACCTGGATACTTATTGACACTGGCCCGGTCAAACCGCCAATACAATCATCTGCCATGAAACCAGCCAATCCAGCCCAATCCGTGTCGGCCTCACAAGCTGCCCCCGGTGACAGCCCTGCCATGAGCGGCCAGGGCACGCTGGTGGACCAGTTGGTGCAGTGGGCCGAGTTGCGCATGGCGCAGCAGGTGTTTCGCCCCGGCATGCGCATGCCCTCGGTGCGCCAACTGGCGCTGGAACGCGGTGTATCGCGCTTTACCGTGGTGGAGGCCTATGAGCGGCTGGTGGCGCGCGGGCGGCTGCAGGCGCGCCGGGGTGCCGGGTTTTTCGTGCGTGAGCCCAAGCCCGCTGCCAGTTCGGCCAAACGTAGCCGCGCCACCCCGGCGCGTGCGCAGACCATCGACATGGGCTGGCTGGTGCGCAACATGCAAAGCGGCATTGCGGCAGACAAAGCGCCCGGCTTTGGCTACCTGCCGCCTGAGTTGTGCGGTGGCGATCTGGTCAAGGCCGGCTTGCGCTCGGTGGCGGCCACGGCGGGTTTGCAGCTCTCGCACGCGGCGCAGGCGCAGGGCTACGCGCCTTTGCGCGAGCAGATTGCGCGTCGCCTGGCCGAGCTGGAAGTGTCTGCCACACCGGCACAGATTCTGACCACCTCGGGTGCCACCCAGGCGGTGGACCTGATTGCGCGCAAGTTTCTGCGCCCCGGTGACAGCGTCATCGTTGGCAACCCGGCCTGGTCGGCGCAACTGGGCTCGCTGGCAATGATGGGTGTCAACCTGGTCAGCCTGCCCTACACCCCGCAGGGGCCGGACGTGTCGGCGCTGGCGGGCCTGGCGGCCAGTTGCAAACCCGTCATGCTGATTCTCAACACCGTGTTGCACAACCCCACCGGCACCGTGCTGACCGCAGCGGCGGCCTACCAGGTCTTGCGGGTCGCCGAAGCGCACGACCTGATCGTGGTCGAAGACGACATCTATGCCGACTTTTTGCCCAGCGGTCTGCCCGCGGCTCGGCTGGCCAGCTTGGACCAGCTCAAGCGGGTGATTTACCTGGGCAGCTTTTCCAAAATGCTGGTGCCCAACGTGCGCGTCGGCTTTTTGGCCACCTCGGCGGACATTGCCGAGGCGCTGGGCAACCAGAAGTTGCTGACTTCGCTGGCCACGCCAGAAATCAACGAACGCATCGTGCACCGGGCGCTTACCGAAGGCAGCTACCGCAAACACTGCCAGCGTGTGCATGCCGCGCTGGACGAACTGCGCGACCCAACCTTTGCCCGGCTGGAGTCGCTCGGTCTCCAACCTTACTGCCGACCACAGGCGGGTTTTCAGGGCTGGTTTGATACCGGCGTGGACACTGTCGTGCTGGCGGCACTGGCGTTAGAGGCTGGTTATCTGCTGGCCCCCGGCGCGCTGTTTTCGCCACAGCAAACACCCAGCACCTTCATGCGCATGAACATCGCCACCAGCCAGAACCCGGCGCTGCTGAAGTGGCTGGAGACCACACTCAAGACGCTGCACCGGGGCGCTGAGTCCGCTGCGTTATAGGCGTTGCTGCCCACTGCGTCGCTTTGAAGCGGGAATTGTTTTCGGCCGGGATAGGTGGTGGTATTGCTGCGATGCGTGCCGGGCTGGTCCGTCACACCAACTCGTCACACCAACGGGTTTTTGCAATTTGGGAACTAAATTACCAATTTGTAAAAAGTGATCCCCCGTCAAGCAACCACCACCTTGCAAAGCCTCGCCAAGGGTTACCCCATTCTGGCGGTGACCGGCCCGCGCCAGTCCGGCAAAACCACGCTGGCACAGAGCACGTTTCCAGATAAGCCCTATGTCTCGCTGGAAGATCTCGACACACGGGCGTTTGCCACCGAAGACCCGCGCGGTTTCCTGGCGCGCTATCCCATCGGCGTGATTCTGGACCAGGCACAACGCTGCCCGGCGCTGTTTTCGTACCTGCAAACCCAAGTCGATGCTGATCGGCGCATGGGCGAGTTTGTGCTGACCGGATCACAACAGTTTGGCCTGCCGTCCAACATCACCCAGACACTGGCCGGGCGCGTCGGTCTGCTGCAGTTGCTGCCGTTTTCATGGCAGGACCTGCAGCAGGGCGGCGCGGCGGTGAGCAGTCTGGATGATTTGCTGTGGCGTGGTTTGTACCCACCGCTGTATGACCGCGATCTGGCACCAACGCAGTGGTTTGCCAACTACGTCATGAGTTATGTGGAGCGTGATGTGCGCCAACTCATTGAGGTGTAAAACCAGAGCTTGTTCCAGCGCTTTTTTGAAGATGTGCGCGGCGCGCTGCGGGCAATTGCTCAACTGACGGCGCTGGCCAACGATTGCGGCGTGACGCATAACCGTTGCCGCCTGGCTGTCGGTGCTGGAGGCGGGCTATGTGGTGTTTCTGCTGCAGCCGCACCACCGCAACTTTGGCAAGCGGCTGGTCAAGTCACCCAAGCTGTATTTTCATGACACCGGTCTGGCCGCGTACCTGATGGGCATTGCCGATGCGCAGCACCTCGGCATTCACTGCGCACGCGGCGCGCTGTTTGAAAACTGGGTCATCAGCGAATTGCTCAAGCAGCGTTACAACCAGGGCCTGCCGTCGAACCTCTTCTTCTGGCGCAACAACACCGGTGAAGAGGTGGACGTGGTGGTGGAGCAGGGCGATCAGTTGATGCCGATAGAAATCAAGTCCGGGCAGACCTTCAACGCTGACTTTCTGAGCGGCCTGAGCAAGTGGGCAGGTTACGCGGGTGCCGCGGCGTTGCCGGCTCACCTGGTGTACGGTGGTGCGGTCAGCATGACGCGCAGTGGTGTGGCGGTTCACGCCTGGCGCGAGCTGGCAGGGCTTTTGGGCCTGTAGCCCACGAATCATGCCATTTCTGAATCATCCATGTCGTTGTTATCTCGCCTTGCCTTGCGTTTGCATTGTCTGCGGCAGGGTCCAGGAGCCTGTCGGACTTATGGCATCGATAGCGAAAATCGACCCCCAGCGAGCACAGTTTGCGCCGGATTTGCAGGCCCCTAGCCCCGCTATGGGTCAAAAAGCCGGTGCAAAATGGACCGCTGCGGTCGATTTGCAGCCGATGTACCATAAGTCAGACAGGCTCCTAGACACGGAAGATCTGGAAATGGCATGACAGGCGAAAACAAGCGGTCAACTGAGGCGTCCAGCATCATGGACGCTGATCAATCACCGCAGCGTGGCTTTTTCTTTGGCAGCATCGACAACGTGCACAACATCGCCTTCGCTCAGAAAACCGGCACCGCTGGTCACCAGCCGGTCTTCGGGCTGCAGGCCAGCCATGATTTCCACCTGATCGCCCAGCACCCGGCCGGTGACCACCTTGAGCTGGCTGACCCGATTGTCTGCGCCAACCCGCATCACAT
>DAOSLL010000347.1:0-4921 GCA_035368905.1 Rhodoferax sp. | reverse complement strand
TGCGCTCCAGTTCCTGCTTCTGGTTAAACAGGGCCAGATGGGTACGAACACGGGCCATGACAAGGGGCGGGCGAAACGGCTTGACAATGTAGTCTTCAGCGCCAAGTGACAGCCCCATGGCTTCGTCATCGCCCTGCTCAAGCGAGGTGACAAACAGAATCGGAATGTTGCGACGCGCAGGGTTGTTCTTGATCTGACGGCAAACTTCAAATCCACTGATGCCAGGCATCAACACATCGAGCAAAATCAGGTCGGGCGGCTGGTCGGACATCACAATTTGCAACGCGCGCTTGCCCTGCGTCGCGATCTTTACAACGTATTCCTGCTCGAGAAGGTCACACAGTTGGTCGATGTTTTCGGGTGCGTCATCCACCACAAGCACTGTATGTTTGCGGTGAAGGTTTTGGGTCAGGGTATCGGATTGCATGGTCGCCTCTAGGGCTGTGGTTGGGGTACCAGAATTCGCTCAGTGGTGGTCAATTCTGTCAGTGCCGTCACAAAGTCGTAGTCCTTGGCGGCTGCGATCACTCGCTCAAACGCGTCGGCCGCCGGGTGCCCTTTGAGTGCGCTGGCAATCGGAGCAAGCAGTTTGATGGCCTGACTGTCGTCCTGGCTCAACAGCCTGTGCAACTGCTCGATGGACTGCAGGGTGCTGTCAGAAACGGCAGTTTCTTGACCAGCCATCGGGTTCAATTCTTGCGCCGTCTGCTCTGCGGGCTCACGCCGTGTCTCAAGATAACCCCGGATGGATACCAGCAGAGGGTGCAATTGCGTTTCTACCTGATCGACCAGATGACTGCACTGATCGAGTGCGCCGCTGTGGGCCGCGTGTTCCAGTGCCTGTGCATCGTGTGCGAGTTGACTGGCACCGATGGTTGCAGCGAGGCTTTTGAGAGTGTGCGCGCCGCGGCGAGCGTCTTCATGCGCACCCAGGGCCAGCGCCTCACGAATGACGGTCGCGGCATCGGCCTGGTTCTGTATAAACCGCTCCAGCAGCTTGTGGTAGCGGGGCAAGCTATCGCCCATCCGGTGCATTGCCCCGGCAACATCCACGCCAGGTAGCTCGGGTTGGACAGGGGCATCTGTGGCATCCGAGGCGATCAGTGCTGTGCCAGGTTGAATGCGCGTCGAGTTTATCCAGCGCGACAGCGTTTCAAGCATTTGGCCCACCTCGATGGGCTTTGAGATATGGTCATTCATGCCGACAGCCAGGCACTTCTCGCGGTCGCCGTTCATGACGTTGGCGGTCATCGCCAGAATCGGCAGTTGTGCAAAGCGGGCATCGGCACGGATGATCCGGGTAGCCTCGAAACCATCCATAACCGGCATCTGCCAGTCCATCAGGACGGCATCAAATGCGGTCCGGCGGACCATGTCAACCGCTTCAGCGCCATTGTTGGCGATTTCAACCACCCCACCTGCCTCGGTCAGGAGCTCGGCAGCCAATTCCTGATTGATATCGTTGTCTTCTACCAGCAAGATGCGGGCTCCGCGCAGATCGACTGTTTGCGTCGGCTGGCTGGCCAAGGTTTGCGCTGCAAGCTGACTTTCCCGCTGATGCGACACCGCGCGCATCAAGGCATCCAGCACATTCGACGGGTTGACGGGCTTTTCCAGAATGCCGCTCAGGTCGAATTCCCTGGCACTTTCTTGCAGGGCATCACGGTCGTACGCGGTGACCATGATGGTGGCGGGTAGGTCGGTTACTCCTTCCAGGTCGCGCATCTGACGCAAGGTCTCCAGACCATCCATGCCGGGCATTTGCCAGTCCATCAGCACCAGATTAAATGGGCGCGATGCTTGCTGTGCCTCTTCAAGTGCCGCAATGGCATCTGGGCCGCTAGAGACAGCTTGCGCCTTCAAATGCAGCGACTCCAGAATCTCGCACATGATTCTGCGGGCACTGCTGTTGTCGTCGACCACCAGAGCACGCTGACCCTTGAGCTGAATGTCCGACGAGGGCAGTTCCATTGGCGATTCATCGGGCAGTCCCAGTAGTGCGGTGAATACAAAGCGGCTACCGACACCTGGCTGGCTTTCCAGCCAGATGGTTCCACCCATCATCTCCACCAATTGGCGTGCAATGGTCAGTCCCAGACCAGTGCCGCCATACTTGCGTGTGGTCGATGAATCCGCCTGCTGGAAGGGCGCAAACAGTTTGGCACTGTGTTCGGGAGCAATTCCGATACCGGTGTCGTGTACTTCGAATTGCAAGCGCACTTGAGTGGCGTGCTGCTCCAGGCAACGCACATTCAACCGTATCTCCCCAGTTGCCGTGAATTTGATGGCGTTGCTGACCAGATTCAGCAGGACCTGGCCTAGACGCAATTCATCGCCAACCAGCGCGCCGGGTACAGTCGGATCTACTTCAAACAGCAATTCAAGCCCTTTCAAGTGCGCCTTGGCAACGGTCAGCGCCGCCAGGTGATCCAGGGTATGGTCCAGTTTGAAAGTCTTTGCTTCAAAATGCAGTTTGTGGGACTCAATTTTCGAGAAGTCCAGTACATCGTTGATGATGCCTAACAGACCCTGGGCTGCTGCACTCACCTTACTGAGGTAATTGCGCTGCTTGGATGTCAGATCGGTTCGCAAGGCCAAGCGGGTCATGCCAATGATGGCGTTCATGGGGGTGCGAATCTCGTGGCTCATATTGGCCAGAAATTCACTTCTGCTGCGGCTTTGGGCTTCGGCGAACCGCGTGGCATCTTGCAGCGCTGCCATTGCCCTTTGCAGACTGTCGCCCATTTCGCGCAAAGTGCGCAGCAAGGTTGCGGCTTCGTCCGGGTAATGCTGCTCTTGCGGCACCTGGTAATCACCAGAAGCAACTGCCTTCGCGATATCAATGGCCTGGGTTAGGGGCTTCAGAATGCTGCGTTGAATCATCAACGCAAAACCGATAGCAACGGCCAGTGAGAAAATGAATATGCCAAGTTGCCAAAGCCTTGCGGATTCCACCTGCGCAATCGCAGCGAGTTTGTTGGAATGGGCGTTTTGTCTGGCCATCACAACAACACTATCAACGGCCAGGCGGTGCACTTTGTACTGTTTCGTCATGTCTCGAAGGACCCGTTCCATGCCAAGGCGGTCATTCAAAAAGACCGCTGGAAGGAAATTCCGGAACGTCACGGTGAAAAACGCCATGGCCGGCTCGTGAGCCTGTTCAAGCAGCGCCTTCGCCAGAGGGGGGTCCAGGTTGGCCTGCTTCCAATACTGGTGGCGTTCCAGATAGTCTTGCTGTAACTGCTTGAGCCGATCAATGAGAGCACCCTGCCGGTAGCTGTCATTGGCCGAGATGATCTCGATGCAGGTCAGGTACGCCTCAATGATGTTGGCGGGTGGTGGCAACACATCAGAAACCAACTCTTGAT
Source organism: Rhodoferax sp. (assembly GCA_035368905.1). GTDB lineage: Bacteria > Pseudomonadota > Gammaproteobacteria > Burkholderiales > Burkholderiaceae_C > Rhodoferax. The sequence goes on along the minus strand of DAOSLL010000347.1, from coordinate 1,553 downwards.
TGCGCTCAATTTGACTGTACAGCGGGCCACCCACCTTGGCGATTTGCAGCGTCTGATAGGTCCAGACACCATAGGCCACAAACCCCAGAGAAAAAATGACGATCAGCAATTGCAATCGTTGGCCAAATTTGAAGCGGCGTAGCCAGTCCATTTGTATCGACTCCGTTGTTGACTGTCGGGCTGATTGACCAATGGCTCAGCCAGCGGGCCTGTCTGATCTAAGCCAGCCGGGCATTCGATGGCAGCAGGAACACCGAAACCGATTGCACCTGCTCGCCAGCCAGTGTGTTGAGGCTGCTGGCTGCGGCGGCCATCTCTTCCACCAGAGCCGCATTCTGTTGGGTGACTGAATCAATCTGGGTCACGGCCTCACCAATCTGGCTTACCCCTGAATTCTGCTCGTTGCTTGCAGCAGATATCTCAGCCACGATATCAGTCACCCGCTGAATGCTGCTAACCACCTCGGTCATGGTGGTGCCAGCCTTGTCCACCAATGCAGTGCCTTGCTCGACTCGCTCAACACTGGTGCTGATCAAGTCCTTGATTTCCTTTGCAGCTTCGGCGCTACGGCCTGCAAGTGAACGCACCTCGGATGCCACAACGGCAAATCCGCGCCCTTGTTCGCCCGCTCGTGCGGCTTCAACCGCAGCATTCAACGCCAGGATATTGGTTTGAAAAGCGATGCCATCAATGACGCTGATGATGTCTGAGATCTTCCGGCTAGACTCATTGATCCCCTTCATGGTCTCAACCACCTGGCCAACAACCTCGCCTCCCTGTATTGCGACGGTCGAGGCGTTTCTTGCCAATTGATTGGCCTGTACCGCAGCAGCGGCGTTTTGCTTGACGGTGGCACTGAGCTCTTCCATGCTCGCAGCAGTCTCCTCAAGGGCGCTGGCCTGCGACTCGGTACGCGCGGACAAATCATGGTTGCCTTGGGCGATTTCTGCGCTGGCCGTTGCCACCCCCTCTGAACCCTGTCGAACATGGGAAACCAGATCAATCAGCTTGTTCTGCATGGTGGCGATTGATGTCATCAGTTCCACAGTTTCATCCTTGCCACTGATCTGGATGGTGTGGGTGAGATCACCTTGCGCAACAGCGTTGGAGATCTCGATGATTTTGTTCAGTGATACGCTGATTGAGCGCATGAGGGCCAGGCCAAACCAGCAAGCAAACACAAGACCTGCCAGTGTTGCACCGATAACAACCAATCGGATAAGCTCAAAACGTGCAGTGGCAGCTTTGAACTCCTGTGCCGAAACATCAAACTGAATCTTGAACAAGGCGCTTATGTACTTGCCAGCATTCGTGACAATCGGTCGAATCTTGTCCCGAACCAGGCGGGCAGCCTCCTCAGTTTTGCCAGATTTCAAGGCGGCCATGGTGGGCTTTAGTCCATCCTGAATGAGCAAGCTGTGTGCCTCGGCAAAACTTTTGGCGTTCTGTGCCTCATCTGGCGTGAGGTAGGTTGCCATGTATTCGCCCCACACTTTATTGAACGCAACAATGTTCTCGTCAACTTCGTTAATGGCTTTGGCGATACCGTCAGG
>DAOSLL010000346.1:0-4926 GCA_035368905.1 Rhodoferax sp. | reverse complement strand
GCACCTGTTCCTTGCTGGTGGGGTCGGTCATGCCATCGTAGCCACGCTCCCAGCCGGTGGTGGGGGTGTTGTGGTCGGCGGTTGCAACAATCGAACTGACGCGCCAGACTTTGCGGTCGGTCTGGCGCAAGCCCTCAAAGGCCTGCGGACTGGTGACTTCGTGCACCAGATGGCGGTCAATGTAGAGCAGCGCGGTGCCATCGTCTTCGGTGTGGACGACGTGTTCGTCCCAGAGCTTGTCGTACAGCGTGCGGGCAGTTGAGTGTGATTGCATGCGGACCATCCGTGATTGAGGCAATCCAGCCATTTTAAACGGCGCAGGCCAGACCTTGATGGGTGAGCAACCGGCCGGCCTGGCATGCGCCAACCTGGCGCGGCCGGTGTGCCCTGGCATTGCCTTTGGGCAAGCGCCCTGCCCTGGCGTGCGTCTTGCCATGAAGCGCGAGGTCGGCAGGGTTGCTGACATGGGCAAGGCGGCTAGCCCTTCCCGGTGAGATGTTGCCGGTCTGCCTGTTGGTTCACCGGAGCTTGTGCCAGCATGCCTGATACCACCCGCAGCGACCCGCATGTTGACCGAAGTGGGTGGCATCTGTTTCGAACCCACCCAGACAGACGCGATGCCAAGCGGCACCGATGCAATGCACCCGATTGCCGCTTGATTGATTGGCAGCACCCTTCGCCAGGTGCTCAGCGGCCATCCTGAATAATCTCAAAAACAATAGCTGTCAGCGCAATAAGGACGGGGGCTAGAGGCCAATTTGCATCATTAACTTGGCCTGCTGCCTGGGTCAGCGAACTGTTTGTCACCGGCATCAGACTGACCTGCTTTGTGGGCATCATCAAGCTGCGTCTTGATGGGAACCAGGGCGCCGCCCGGCACTGGCCTTCGCCAAGCTGGCCCTTACGCCCGGCGGCATTCAGGTCACAACGGTTTCGTCGAGGCTGCTGCTGTCTTCCAGATGCCCGGTATCGGCCCAGCCGACCAGCGAAAAGCCCTCGGGGGTCCAGAGCAGCCGGTTGATGGCGGCGTTACTCAGGTTCCAGGCGCGTGGGGCTTGCAGTTCCTGCCTGGTGGCCAGCCGGTACAGGATGTCCATCACGCCACCATGGGCCACCAGCACGATTTGGCCACCGATGTGTTGCGCGGCCAGCGCCGATGCGGCGCTTTGCACCCGTTCGCGCATGGTGTTGAGCGATTCACCACCCGGCGGCGCCCAGTCTGGCTCGCGCCTGCGCCATTGCAATGACATGTCGGGCCAGTCGGCTTCAATCTCGGCATGGGTTTTGCCTTCAAATTCGCCAAAGCCGCGTTCACGCAAACCCTGGTCGGTGATCACCGGGCAACCTGCCACTTCAGCAATCGCCTGAGCGGTTTGCCAGGCGCGCATCAGGTCGCTGGTGTAAATGGTATCAATCGGCTCGTCAGTCAGCGCCAGCGCAACCCGACTGGCCTGCCACAGACCCACATCGTTGAGCGCGATGTCCAGATGCCCTTGCAGGCGGGTGTCCACATTCCAGGCGGTTTCGCCGTGGCGGATGGCGATGATGCGGGTAACTTGCATGGCGGACTGTCCTGTTTAACGCGGTATTTCGATATTTACCTGACGCACACCGGGCGGTGGCTCGGGAAAGCCCTGCAGGGCAGCGTCGAGCATGGCAGGCAGGATCGCATCGGTATCAGGCCAGGGGCCATCATGGCTGGCGCGGGTCTCGAACACCACGGCCATGCTGGCCTGTTCGCGCAAGGTCAGGTGGACTTCGCGCCAGTAATTGGGTTGACCGCCCATCGCGGGAAAAAAGCTACCACGACGGTGGCCGATGCCGCCGTGGTGGCCCAACCGGAAACCCAAGCCCACGCCAAAGAACGGCCCAGTCACGACCGCTTGGCGCTCGGTTACCAAGATCTGTGCGATCAAATCGGCATTGTGGTCAGCGCGCCTGAGGCCGACTTTGGCCAGCGCCTGCTCGGTAAACGCCTCCACGCGTTGCTGGGCTGGGGCATCGGCAAGTTGAGAGGGCAGGCGCTCAAAGCGGAAACTGGCACCGGTTGCCACCGGCTTAGGCGCAAAGCTGCTGACCTGGTTGTCAACCAGCCGCACACCGGCGCAGCCAGCGATCAAGGTTACTATCATAAACAGAGCTATCAGCGCTTTATTCATAAGGGCTAGAGGGCTATTTTGTGCTTAGAACCCAAGCTGCACCAGGTTGCTTGCGGGCAAGCTGGCAAGCGCGAACGTGTCTTCGTCAAAGGCCTTGTCGCCGTCTGCATCGGCCTGATGGGTGAGTTGGATGTTTTTGAAGTCGTAATGCTGGCGGTCCATCAGGTGCGAGGGCACGACGTTTTGCAGTGCGGTGAACATGGTCCCGGTGCGCCCAGGGTATTGTTTTTCCCAGTCGCGCAGCATCTGGCCAATCTGCTGGCGCTGCAGGTTCGCCTGGCTGCCACACAGCGTGCAGGGGATCAGCGGAAACTGCCGGTGCGCGGCCCAGCGGATCAGGTCTTTCTCGTTCACATGGGCCAGCGGGCGAATCACGATGTGGCCACCGTCGTCGCTGACCAGTTTGGGCGGCATGCCCTTGAGCTTGCCGGCAAAAAACATGTTGAGGAAAAAAGTCTGCAGCATGTCGTCGCGGTGATGCCCCAGCGCGATCTTGCTGATCTTGAGCTCATCGGCCACCCGGTACAAGATGCCCCGGCGCAGGCGGCTGCACAGGCTGCACATGGTTTTGCCCTCGGGCACCACTTTTTTGACGATGCTGTAGGTGTCCTGGGTTTCGATGTGGAATTCAATGCCCAGCTTGCCCAGATAGTCAGGCAGGATGTGGGCCGGAAAGCCTGGCTGTTTCTGGTCGAGGTTGACAGCGACGATGTCAAAGCGCACTGGCGCGCGCTTTTGCAATTTCAGCAGGATGTCAAGCAGGCCAAAGCTGTCTTTGCCGCCGCTGACACACACCATGACACGGTCACCCTCTTCGATCATGTTGAAGTCGATGATGGCCTGGCCAACCTGGCGGCACAGGCGTTTTTCCAGTTTGAGGGTTTCACGCGCGATTTTCGGTTGACTTGCGCCGCCTGCATTGGCTGGCATTGCTGGCGCGCTGGCCAGTTCAGTGTCGCTCGGGTCGATCCAGGCATTCATGATCATGACCTGGTCACCACTGGCCGGTTTCCATGCGAATGGCGACTTCGCAGTCGGCAAAAATTTCCAGCTTGGCAATCTTGACCCGCACGCCCTTGACACCGGGCAGACGCATCAGCCGATTGGCCAGCTTGCCAATCAGGGTTTCGAGCAGGTTGACGTGTTCTGCGGTGCATTCGTCAATGATGATTTTGCGCACCTTGCGGTAGTCCAGCACATGGGTGATGTCGTCGTCGCGCGGCAGCAGCGGCTGCGCGCCCAGGCTCAGTTCGGCATCGACCTGGATTGGCTGCGGCGCATTTTTTTCAGCCTCCAGAATGCCCAGGTTGGCATCAAAACACAAGCCGGTCAGGGTTAGGGTCTGGTCGCCGTGGGTGTGGCTGGCAAGGTTCAATGTCATGGCTTGGGTCAATCAATCACGATGAAATAACAACAGGTGGCGAAAACCGGGCGGCGGCTTACATCAGCGAAAAATCGCGCTCGAATTTCATCAGGTGCTGGCCACCATCGACCAGCAGCGTGGTGCCGGTGATCGAGCTGTTGTTCAGCGCAAATGACACGGTGGCAGCCACATCGGCAGCGGTTGACGAGTGTCCCAGCGGTGACAGCTTGTGCAGCATTTCAAACCTTTCCGGGCTGAGGATATGGCTGGTCAGCGTCAGGCCAGGGGCCACGCCGACCACCCGGATGCGCGGTGCCAGCGCAATCGCCAGCATGGTGTTGGCGGCGTGGAGTGCCGCTTTCGACAAGGTGTAACTGGTGAAGTCGGGGTTTTGGTTCCACAGCTTCTGGTCGAGCAGATTGATCACCACGCCAGTTGCTGCGTCACCCCGGCCTTGCAGGTGCTCAAGCAGCGCCTGGCTGAGCAAAATCGCCGCCCCGGCATTGCTGCGCATGTGCTTTTCCATCGCCGCAAAACTGAAGGTTTCGGGTGTGTCATGTTCAAAGGTGGAGGCGCTGTTGACCAGCGCATCGACATGACCAAACTGGGAAACCACGTTGGGCAGCAGGTTGCGCACCGCTGTCTCGTTTCCCAGATTGGCACGAAAAGAGGCGCTAGCCCCCGCCAGTCTTTTGCAGTCAGCTACTGTTCTTGAAGCATCTTCGACCGAGTCACGAAAATGCACGGCAACGCGCCAACCTTCTTTGGCCAGCGTCAGCGCAATTTCGCGGCCCAGGCGTTTGGCGGCACCGGTGATCAAAACAGTACGCGGTCGGTTTGTGGGTAAGGCTTCGTGCGACATTCGGGGACAATCCAAAGGCTATGACAACACCCCAGAGTTTAACGAGCGCGCTTGACCAGCAGATCGCCCAGCACATCCTGCAGGCTTCGGGCTGGATCGGTTTTGACGTTTTCATGCGCCAGGCGCTTTATGCGCCGGGTTTGGGCTACTACGCCCACGGCAGTGCCAAATTTGGCGTTTTGCCCTACACCGTGCAAGACGGCATCAAGGCCGCCGGCAGCGACTTTGTCACCGCCCCCGAGATGACCCCGCTGTTTGGCTGGAGTCTGGCGCAACAGGTGGCGCAAGCGCTACAAGTCACCGGCACGGCAGAAGTTTGGGAGTTTGGTGCTGGCTCCGGCGCGCTGGCGCTGCAGGTACTGCAAGCGCTCAAAGCACAGGGCGTGCCGCTGCAGCGCTACAGCATTGTGGACATTTCGGGCAGCTTGCGCTCGCGTCAGCGCGCCACCTTGCATGAATTTGCCGCACAGGTGCACTGGGTCGATGCGCTGCCCGACAGTTTGCAAGGCGTGGTGCTGGGCAATGAGGTGCTCGATGCGATG
>DAOSLL010000345.1:0-4937 GCA_035368905.1 Rhodoferax sp. | reverse complement strand
CCGTTCGCGACCGCACCGTCACTTCACGGTCTGATCCTCACAACAGTCACTCGAACGCAAACGCCCTGGCGGAATCAACGGCGGGTATCAGGTGAAAAGCTGACGCTGGCGATTCTCAGGCATTCAGCGGTGATTTGAAAGTCTGCTGCCGGGTATTGCGACTGGGAGCTGCCGACCCATTGCAGTCGTAGCGATCATGCAATTCATAGCCTGACAGCCGACATTCACCAGCTTACGTAATCGCATCGTGTATGACCGCTTTGGTGAAGTCCCGTTTGCACAGTGGCCGGCACGTGCAGACGCTGACGGACACACTGGCGCTTGGGGTGGCAGATTGGCCCGTGGTGCTTACGAAGCCGGGTAATACCGACGGAGGGAGCACTCAACGGCTGGTTAGCAGTCGGATGATGGAATCCCGGATCCAAGTATGGCCAGGATCCGGGTCGAAGCGCTTGTGCCAAGTTAAGAACATCGGAATGTCAATGTCAAGCTCCGGCAAAGGATATGCCTTAAGGTTGTGCGCCTCGGTAAAATGCCGTGCCATTTGGGAGGGTAATGTGCAAATCATGTCAGTCGCTGAGACCACCCGGGGCATGTCAAAAAAACTGTGCACCTGCATGCCGCACTGACGCTCTATGCCGCGCGCCCGCAGTGCGTGCTCCACTACAGTACCTTTCGGGTCATGCCATTCAATCATCACGTGGCGCAGAGTCAGGAATTGCGCCAAGCTCAAGGAGTCTTTAACAAGCGGATGATCGCGGCGCACCATAGACACCAACCGCTCTGTCCCGACAGGCTGATTGACGAAGCTATTGTCCACAATCGGCTCTGATGTCAGCCAAAGGTCCAATCGCCCATCGCGCAATTGATCTGCTACTTGATCGCTGGAAGCGGCGCGCAAGTTGATCCTCACCTTCGCTTGCATGCCATCCAACCATTGCATCAGACTTGGAAGAATCACCAATTCCCCATAATCACCCAGAAACAGATTGAACGCACGCGTACTCGTCACGAAATCGAAGGTATGCGATTCCGAAAGCGTTGCGGCAATTAGATCGAGACTTCGCCGTATCGGTGCTGCATATTGATGGGCGCGCGGAGTGGGCTGAACACCGCGTCCGTTGCGGATGAATAAATCATCCTTGAACAGGTGGCGCAACCTTGCCACCGCCTCACTAACAGCGGGCTGGGTCATTCCAATTTTGTCGGCGGCCCGCGTGAAGTTGCCTTCACGCATGACTGCATCAAACACCGTCAGCAGATTCAAATCCACTTTGCGTAAGTTCATCGCTGGCTCGTACAAAGGTTCGATATCAATACATCATATATCAGGCATATTGAATATCAATTTTTATTATTTTCTCGTCAAGCCTACATTACGCCTGCCCATAAGGGGATCAGGAGATGCAAGTGTTCAAGGCGTTATTCAAGGGTTCATCCAAAGCTGCCAACCAGCTGAGTATCGAAGGCACCAACTTCAGGACCAGCATGAAGCCCAATCAGTCCGTGTTGACTGCAGCGGTGGATGCCAGATTCAAAGTCCCGAACTATTGTGGTGTTGGCGAATGCGGTACGTGCCGCTGTCGCGTTATGGATGGTCGCGTTCGACTCACGCGTGACATCACAAACCACATTTCGTTGGAAGAAATTGAGCAGGGCTACGTACTTGCCTGCCAAACAATTGCCGAAAGTGACTTGGTGATCCGGGTTCCTGGGTTGAGCCCAGAAGACGACTCTTTGGTCACCAGTAGCGCGACGATCAGTGCACTGATCCCGCTAACCCACGACATTTTCGAGGTGCAGGTGGCCTTGGAGCGGCCGTTGGCCTACATCGCAGGCCAATATGCGCAGTTGTCTGTGCCCGCAGAGCCACAGTTGGCAGAGACACCGCGCAACTATTCATTTGCCAGCGCTCCCGGAGTCGGCAATGCCAACTCCGCTTCTTTCTATATTCGCCATGTGCCGGGTGGACTGTTTACCGATTGGCTGTTTGCCGCTGATCGGACGGGCGCACGCTTAACGGTGACGGGCCCCTACGGTGATTTCCGCTATCGCAAAACCGAACGGCCACTCCTCTGCGTGGCCGGAGGCAGCGGCCTGGCACCCATCAAGGCTCTGTTGGAACAACTGAGGTCCGAGGGCATTTCACGCCAGGTGATTTTTTTGTTTGGCGCCCGCCAGCAGCGTGATTTGTATTGCTTGGATGAAATTGCCGAGATGGCTGCTGCGTGGCCGGTCTCGTTTGCGTTCCACCCGGTTCTTTCGCATGAACCCGTGAATTCAAACTGGACCGGCAGGCGAGGTCTGGTCACGGACCATGTGGTCCAGGTGGTTCCCAACTATGCAGACCATGACGCTTACCTCTGCGGTCCGCCTCCCATGGTGGATGCGGTGATTGCCAAGGTCAAGGGACATATCCCGGCAGACCGGCTGCATTTCGACAAATTCCTAGACCAAAGCGCATTGCATCCGACCACCAATGCACAGGATTTGGTTGCAGCCTAACAACTTGAACCCATAGAGAACAACGGAGACCATCGTGGACATCATCGACATCCTGCACAACTGGACAGAGCATCAAGCCATGCTCGTATTTGCATATTCGCTCATATTCTTCCTGGTCATCGACATCCTGTCAGGCGCACTAAGCGACAGGCGTCAATACACCATGCAAGAGATGGGCTTGAACGTCTTTGCCTTTGTCAATTTCCTGACCGCCAGAGCGCTGATGGTGGGCGTTTGGGTGTGGATCTTCCTGAAGGCCTTCCCTGGGGGCACTGGATTCATGAACGGCATGGGCTTTTGGACCACCTTCTTTGTCTACATGCTGGTCGAAGAATACGCGCACTATTGGATTCACCGCCTGTCACACTCCATCCCCTGGCTGTGGCGCATCCACAAGGCCCACCATACACCCGAGCACATGAATGTGACGGTCACCTACCGCGAGAACTGGTTGTGGTGGGCACTGGCATCCAACACCTATATCACAGCATTCTTCATCTGGGGTGGCCATATTGCCCCCGTGGTGCTGGCGGGCTCAGCGAAGATCATTGTCGGATTCCTTTCCCATAGCGGGTCGCGTTGGGATCTGGCGTTGCACAAAAACAGATTCACTCAGCCCTTTATGTGGGTGCTGGAGCGCGTGGTCACCTTGCAGGACACCCACCATGCGCACCATGGCATTGGCAAATATGGCAACGGCATGACCAACTATGCACCGTTCCTGTTCATTTTCGATGTCATTCACCGCACGGGCATCATCCCCCACACCCGGCAAGAGGCCTTCGGCGTGCCCAAAACCGTGAAGGTGGAACCTTGGTACGTGCTGTTGTGGTGGCCCGTTCTGAAGACCGCACAGCCTGCTGATCTGCGCCCACCTACCAAGGCCGATTCGGAAGCGCAATCACGCATTTACACAAGCCAAAACGGCCGAGTCACGATCAAGATGTAGAACACGGCACCCATGGCGGCCATGACCGCCATGATGACCCAATGAGGAAAGACCATGCGTTTGAAGAAATCCTTGTCCAACCTGAGTCATCAGGTTGCCACACTGCTCTTGGCAGGAGCTGTCGCTGCGCCAAGTTGGGCTGAGCGGATCAGGTTCGTTTCCGTCATCGCCCCCACGGCGGAAGCCAAACTGGTGTTCGCCGATGGCAGCAACCGTACCCTATCCCTGGTTCAGCGTGAGGGTATGACTAGCGGCGCAGGTCCGCTTGCCAGCGCAATCATGCAGGAGTGGGGCATGCACGATATTGTGCCGGCCCAAGGTGGTGCGGACGGTGCCGGATATCTTGTCTTCACTTTGGCAAATGGGGATAAGGCTTATCTGAAATATCAGTGGCACGCCATCCAAGTGGTCCAGGACGGTAAGGCGCGCAATCTGTTCGACGGTCATTGGGGTGTGGTCGGGAGCACCGGAAAACTCGTCGGCCTTCAGGGCATCGGTACGCTCTACATCACGCCCGTCAGTGCCACTGGGCGCCAATGGACATTTGAGGGCGAGTTGGTGCTGAACCAGGCCATCACCGGCGAGAAGACACAACCATGAATGAGATGGATTGGTTGTTGCAGTCAACCGAACTCAATTCAACACAATTTGCAGTGCCAAAGGTATGACCTACAAGCGACTCACTCAAACTGCTTCCTGCCAATGTGGCCAGTCCATTTTCAAAGTGGATGGGACTCCCATCGGCCGATTCAAGTGCCATTGCACTATATGTCAGACGCTGTACAAGAAACCCTATGCAGACGTAGTCATGATGTGGGGCGGGGCCATTACGCTGCCGGATGTGCAGCCTTTTACGTTTCGTAAATACCGTCCGCCACCCGCACTGCGTCGGTCTACTTGCGACATGTGTGGTGCCCCTGTGGTGGGTTTCCTGCGGTTGGCCCCGTTTGTTCGGCTCGCATTTGTGCAAAGCGCAAACTTCCCGGATCAAAGTGTGCTTCCACCAACCAGCGTTCATATCTTTTATCACTCGCGGGTGAAGGATTTTGAAGATGATTTGCCCAAAGTATCTGGATACTGGGCCAGTGAATTGGCTGTGACCAAACTGCTGTTTTAGGTCGGTCCAAATAACTGGGGGATGCCTGCAATTTGCATCATCGACTCCGTACACATAGCGTCTTCCGTTTATCTACCAAAGAAGCTGATAGACAATGAATTGTGAAGCCTGGAAGCTGACGGTGGCGAATACCTGTAAACGCTGCGGTCTGATTGTTCAGACTCTGGCGGGGCTATGGCCGGTTAGGGCCCTCAGCGGCTGTCGACGCAACTGCAGTCATAGCGACGTTTTAATTCCCTGCCCGTAAGCCGTCATCCATAGTTCAGCGCGATCTCAACGTCAATGTCTGCTAGCGATATCGCTGATGCGCGATGGTTGCTATTGGTTTAATAGCTGCTCGCGCAGGTTCTGTAAGGGCTAGAGGCC
>DAOSLL010000344.1:0-4942 GCA_035368905.1 Rhodoferax sp. | reverse complement strand
CAAAACTGTTGCCACCGCCCAGTGCGAATGGCGGGCCTGCTATGGCCAGTCGCCGGGCATGCTGGAAGTCACCCCAGGGTTTGCCGGGCAGCTTCACCATGCTGACCATCAATGCGCATGGCCATGGGTTGAAGCGCCAGTTTCACATGCCGGTAGATGAAAAGCGCAGGGTGGGGTACTTGCCGCCGGACGGCTGTAGCGCGTGGCGCACAGCCAGAGCGCAGGACGGTTTGGATTGGCTGCGGCAGTACCCTGCGGATCGACAGCAGGCAATGGCAGTGTTTTCTGCTCGGTTGTCCCTGGTGGGCTGAAAGCGCAGCGGTCAAGCGATCATGGCCCGGCGCAAGCACTATCACGTGTATGTGGTGGAACTGTCCAAGGAAGTGCTGGCGAACGCCCGGTTCATGCGTTCCAACCCGAGCTATCAGACCGGCAAGCCCTGCGTCTACGTTGGCATGACCGGGCTGGACCCGGATGTGCGCTTTGACAAACACAAGGCAGGCATTCAGGCTAACCGCTATGTCCAGGTGTATGGGCTTCGGCTGCTGCCGGCGCTTTACGCCTTGTACAACCCACTCACCTATGACGAGGCCAGGAGCCTCGAAGTGGAACTGGGCATCGACCTGCGTGAGGGTGGCTATGGGGTCTGGCAGGCGTGATGCCAGTTCGACTGCGTTGGCCACAAGGCATCGGCACGCCGGGCATGTCCATTTCGCTGCTCAATTGCTGGCCCATGTGTACCGCTGGCAACCCTATACCTTGAGCTGCACGGTGCGTCGTTCATGACGCGAGGACTATGTGATTCACTTTTTTTGATCGTTTAGGACCCTCACTCGTCACGCCTTGCTGCTCTTGCGGCGGACGGGCCACGCGGCTGAAAGATTGGCTGGTCGGCTTTCGCCGCATTAAACCCGCGCCTGATTGCGTTTCCAGATCGATGCAGCATCAGGCGCGAAGCCGCAGACAGTGCTGCAGCACGGCCAGGCGAAGCAACAACAAGTCGGATTGATATGGCAATGCAATGCGCGGCTTGAAGTGGTCTGTACCAGACCGGTGCCCACTGGATCGTTGTCTTGCGCGGCGTTGTCTTGAACTTCAATATCTGGTCAAGAGTTGCGGGGCTTATGGCGCATAAACTGCAAGCCGACCGCTGCGGCCAATCTTGCACCTGCTTTCTGACCCACGAATGGGCTGTGGAGCGGCAAATCCGGCACAAACTGGCCCTGACAGCCTCGATGACCTCGATGCCCGGTCCGTCAGCTCGACCGGCTCACAGCCCACTGCCCACAGGGCAAATTTGTTCTTATGGCATCTTCGTCATTCCCGCCTGCGCGGGAATGACGGTAAATCAACGACTTAGCGAAAGAACAACTTTGCCCTGCCATTGCCCATGTTGTGCATTGCCGGGCCGGTCTGGTCTGGTTTATATTTCTGCTGTCAATTCGCCGATGGCCCTACTGGCTTGGCAAAGAATGTTGTTTCCCGACTTCAACCCGATCAGGATGGCGCAGCCCAACATGCCGCAAGGCACACACCGCGTATGACTCAACAATCGAGCTTGCCGCAGCATTTTGCAGCCGCCGTGTTGGCCACCATTGCGGTCTTTTTGGCGGTTTACACCTGGCTGCCGTCGCGCGACGGCTTGCAGCTTGATGAAGCCGTGGTCAGTGCCATCACGCCCCAGCGCAACACCTGGTTTGAGGTTGCGCTGACTACAAGCAGCGGCAAGCGCATTACCTGCCGAACCCGGCGCGGCTGGCCGCTGCTGGGGCCAAGTCGCTGCCCGCTGGCGGCATTTGAAGCACTGCTGGGCCAAAGCGTTTCGGTGTTGCATGATGACCAGCGCGCCTATGAGGTCAGGGCTGGTAGCCAGATCGTGGTGGACTATTGGGCCCACCGAAGGCAACAAACCATCGCCCTGGTGCTTTCCGGCCTGCTGCTGGTGATGGCGCTGCGGGTTGCGGGCTTTTCATTGAGGAGCCGTTGATGTCGGACATGGTCTGGAGCGCCACAGAAAAGAAGGTCGCGCGGCGGGTCTTTGACGCTGCGTTGCAGCGCGAACTGGCCGACATCATGGCAGACTTCAAAACCCGCGCAGCCCAGGCCAGCACGCCCGACGACCTGTGGGCGATTAAGGCGCACCTGGTTCGGGTGCAACACGACATCGACAGCAAGTATGACTACCGCTACTCGACGCTTGAGTTTGTGCTGGGTCGGCTGTTGTTTGAGCAGCGCGTTCAACTGCAAGACCTGACTGGCATGAAGGCCGAGCGGATCGCCAAAATTTGCCGCATCGCGTCGCAGTGACCGGCAAGCAGAAGGCTTTTAGCACTCTTGAGGTGCTTTCAAATTAATAGCTGCTTGTGCTTATACAACAAGGGCTAGAGGCTTGAATGACACTGAAAGTTGGCACCCCTCAACAAGCGTCTTGCAAAGACGCTGTGCGCCCAAATCCGTCTTTGCAAAAAAGGGCGACTATTTCTGACCATATCCCCAGCAAGGGGTCAACACTTTCAAATCCCTTGCCATGCGGCAGTGTTGTGCCAGTCAAAATTCCGGCTTCATCAGGCAGTCTCAGGGAGCGAACATGCGCCTCAAATATCCGCATTGGCCGGGAACTGGCGCGCGCTGCCAAAGGCAGATAATCAGCCACACCATTTCAGGGAATGAAAATTAACGATGGCAACCCTCATACCGGCGCTTGCTGCCTGCACCGCACGCATGACCAGCGGCGAGCGTCGGCTGGCCCAGCGGCTTGAAGACAAGCTCGACGACGACTACCTGCTGTGGTACGACGTGCCAGTTGGCGCAAGCAACGCTCACCCCGATTTTGTCGTGATGCACCCGCGCCGGGGCCTGCTGGTGCTGGAAGTCAAAGACTGGAAGCTGGCCATCCTTCAAAATGTTGACAAACAAAGCTGGACCATCATCCCCGACGGCATACCCAAGACAGTAAGCAACCCGCTGGAACAAGCCCGCCAATACGCGCATCAGGTGGTCGACGCCCTCAAACGCGACCCGCAACTGGTGCACGCAGATGGCAAACACCAGGGCAATCTGGCGTTTCCGTGGAGCTACGGCGTGGTACTGACAAATATCACCCGCAAGCAATTCAAGGCGGCCCAATTGCAGCACGCCATCGAACCCAACCACGTGCTTTGCCAGGATGAGATGCTGGAAACGGTGGCTGCCGAAGACCTGCAAAGCCGCCTGTGGGGCATGTTCCCCTACATGATGCGCGGGGTGATGAGCCTGCCCATGCTGGACCGGGTGCGCTGGATCATGTTCCCGCAAGTGCGACTGCAGACCCAGGGCACCTTGTTTGACGATAGCGATGCGCAGGCCGAGCTGCCCGGCATCATGCATGTGATGGACTTGCAGCAAGAGCAACTGGCGCGCAGTCTGGGCGACGGCCACCGGGTGATTCACGGTGTGGCGGGTTCCGGCAAAACCATGCTTTTAGGCTACCGCGCCGAATACCTGGCACGCCATTGCGCTGCCAGCAGCAAACCGGTGCTGGTGCTGTGTTTCAACGAGCCTTTGGGCGTGAACCTGCACCGCGTGATGCAGGCCAAGGGCCTTGACGACCGGGTGCAGGTTCGGCATTTTCACAAATGGTGCCGCGACCAATTGGTGGCCTTTGGGCAAACCCTGCCGTCCAACAAGCTGACCACGGAAGCCAAGATGCAAGATTTGGTGCAACGCGTTATCAGCGGCGTGGACCGCCGCCAGATCCCAAGCGGCCAATACCTGGCGGTGCTGATTGACGAAGGCCACGACTTTGCGCCCGAATGGCTCAGGTTGGTGACCCAAATGGTGGACCCCGGCACCAACAGCCTGCTGGTGCTGTTTGACGACGCGCAAAGCATTTACGAGCACCGGGCATCACGTGATCGGGTCAAGCCCTTCAGTTTCAAAAGCGTTGGCATCCAGGCGCAGGGCCGCACCACCATCCTGAAAATCAACTATCGCAACACCAGGCAGATTCTGCAAGTCGCCAGTCTGATCGCCGCCGACCTGTTGACCCCAGATGACAAGGGTGACGACGGTATATCGCTGGTTAAGCCGGTCAGTTGCGGTCGCGAAGGCGAGGCCCCGCTGATCATCCGTTTGCCCACCCTGCGCGACGAGGCCGGTGCGATTGCCGATCTGTTCGCCAACGCCCACAAAGAAGGCCACGCCTGGGGCGACATGGCCATTTTGTGCGCCGACAGCAAAACCCGTGACCTCTGCGCACAGGTGTTGGCGCGACGCAAAATGCCCGTCGAAAACCGTCTGCGCCCTGTCGACTATGACCCTGGCAGCAACAAGATCAAGGTCATGACCATGATGGTCAGCAAAGGCCTGGAGTTCGCCGTGGTGGCGCTGCCCGGTGTCGGGCATATGCCTGGGCCAGGCGAGGACGAGAGGGAAGCGGCGCGTGTGTTTTATGTGGCAGCGACCCGCGCCACCCAGCGCTTGGTGATTGGGGTGGAGGGAAACGGGGGCTTTGGCGCAAAGCTTGGGGGCTGATCAGCCCGACAACCGGCATTGGAGGCAAGCAAGTCGTTGCCGACTCGTTTTGCATGGCAGGAATCGGGATCATCAAGCCGGAAGTCACCTCTGTCCATCAATTCAAGCCAGGCGCCAGTCCAGCCTCGTTCAACATGCTTCAAATGCGCTTGTTGCACGCAGTGCGATCCGGTAGCGGGTCTGACTTGTTCGATTTCCAAACCATCCATGTCGTTGTTATCTCGCCTTGCGTTTGCAAAGCCTGTGCCAAGGTGCCGGGATACGAATGAATCAGAAATGGCATCAGGCTACTGGTGTTTGAAGTGAAATTGTGCCGCAGGCCAATACCAATGTGCGATAGACGCTATCTAAATAGAAGCATCAAGTGCGTTGCATGGAGTTGATGCGGGAGTGCTGCTGGGTAAGGTTATTGAGCAGCAGGGAGCGAATT
>DAOSLL010000343.1:0-4966 GCA_035368905.1 Rhodoferax sp. | reverse complement strand
GTTCGACTCTCTGGTGTGGAAAACGAGCCGCTGGGTGTCGTGAGCCTGACCGAGGCGTTGCGTATGGCGGGGGAGTTGGACGTTGATTTGGTGGAAATCGCTGCAACCGCAATACCACCGGTTTGTCGTTTGATGGATTACGGCAAGTTCAAGTACCAGGAACAGAAAAAGGCTGCTGAGGCCAAGGCCAAGCAGACCGTGATCGAAATCAAGGAGATCAAGTTTCGACCCGGTACCGATGACGGCGACTACAACATCAAGATGCGCAATATTCGGCGCTTTTTGGCCGAAGGCGACAAGTGCAAGATCACGCTGCGTTTTCGTGGGCGCGAGATCACCCATCAGGACTTGGGCATGGCCTTGCTGAACCGGATCCGTGACGAACTCGGCGATGCCATTTTGGTTGAACAGTTTCCCAAGCTCGAAGGACGTCAGATGATCATGATGATCGCTCCGGGTCGCAAGAAGCAGCAGCCGGTGAAGGCCCCCGTGGTTGAAAGTGCCACGGCGGTGGCATAACAATTTGGCGGACATCCCGTGCGGGATGTTCTAAGACAGATTGAAGTGGGTCTGGTTTTGTCACGAAAGTGGTGAAGGGCTCGCGTCAAAGGCGGCAAGTTCACGCTTGCTGACCGCAGTGAAGGGCTTGCCCGTCACTGCAATAGTGGTGGATAAATACCGCTGCAAAAAGTGGCTCGGGGCCATCAAGGCTGCAAAGTGTTTGCAGACGCCTCACGAGCACAATGAAAATAGGAGCATGCAAATGCCCAAAATGAAGACAAAAAGCGCGGCGAAGAAGCGCTTCCGCGTGCGTCCAGGTGGTACCGTCAAGCGCGGTCAAGCCTTCAAACGTCACATTCTGACCAAGAAGACCACCAAAAATAAACGCCACTTGCGTGGTGCAACCGCTGTTCATGAGACCGATATGGGTCGCATGGCACAGATGTTGCCCGGCCGTGGTCTTTAATTAACGACGAACAAGGAGTAATTCAATGCCTCGCGTCAAACGTGGTGTAACGGCTCACGCCCGCCACAAAAAAGTTCTGGCCCTTGCAAAAGGCTTCCGTGGTCGCCGCGGCAATGTTTTCCGGGTCGCCAAAGAAGCGGTCATGAAGGCTGGGCAATATGCCTACCGTGACCGTCGTACCAAAAAGCGAGTCTTTCGTCAGTTGTGGATTGCCCGCATTAACGCCGCTGCCCGTCAGTGTGGCATGACCTACAGCCAGTTTGCCAACGGTCTGAAGAAAGCCTCAATCGAGATCGACCGCAAGGTGCTCAGCGATATCGCGGTACATGACATGGCTGCGTTTGCCGGTATTGTGGACCAGGTTAAAGCCCGGTTGGCCGCCTGAGCTAGCGTTAGTTGGCTATCATTTCGATAGCTTGGTGTGCAGTATTGACAAGGGCTAGAGCTTGAAAAGGCACTAGCCCTTTTTCCATGACAGAAATCCAGATTTTTTATGAACGACCTTCAGACCGTTGTCGCAAGCGCCCGAGCCGCCTTTGAGTTGGCCCAATCACCGGCAGACCTGGAAAACACCAAGGCACAATATTTGGGCAAGTCTGGTTGCATCACCGCGATGATGAAAGGCATGGCTGCGCTTTCAGTCGATGCCAAGAAAACCCAAGGCGCTGCCATCAATTTGGCCAAGCAGGCGATTGAAGCGGCCTTGAATGCGCGCAGACAAGCTATGGCAGATGCCGAGCTGCAGTTACAGTTGCAAACCGAGGCTCTGGACGTGACATTGCCGGGTCGCCAGCGCGGTCAAGGCGGTCTGCACCCGGTGTCGCTGACGCTCGAACGCATTGAAGCCATTTTTGGTTCGATGGGCTTTGAAGTGGCGCAGGGCCCTGAAATTGAATCGGACTGGTTCAATTTCACGGCTCTCAATACACCGGAAGATCACCCGGCGCGCTCCATGCACGACACCTTTTATGTCGAAGGTGGCACGCAAGCAGCGCCCAATTTGCTGCGTACGCATACCAGTCCGATGCAGATTCGCCATGCCGTGCAGCATGTCAAGAAACATCGCTTGCTGGCTCAGGGGGCCAGCGCTGCTGTTGGTCTGTTTGCCGGAGCCATGCCTGAGATACGTGTCATCGCGCCGGGCCGTACCTACCGGGTGGACAGTGATGCGACCCATTCGCCGATGTTTCACCAGTGCGAAGGCCTGTGGGTCGGCGAGAACGTCAGTTTCAAGGATTTGAAGTTTGTCTTCACCGATTTTTGCCGTACTTTCTTTGAATCCAAAGATCTGGTGCTGCGCTTTCGTCCGAGCTTTTTTCCATTCACCGAACCCAGCGCCGAAATCGACATTCAGTTCCCCGCTGGTCCGCTGGCTGGCCGCTGGCTCGAAGTGGCTGGCTCCGGTCAGGTTCACCCCAATGTGATCCGAAATATGGGCCTTGACCCGGAACGCTACATTGGTTTTGCCTTTGGCATGGGCCCGGACCGCTTGACGATGTTGCGTTACGGTGTGAACGACCTTCGTTTGTTCTTTGATGGCGATATCCGGTTTTTGTCCCAGTTTCGTTAGCTCGATCTGTCGCCTGCATTTGAGCGCTGGCAAAGGCATTCCTGGCTGACCAGTCTGTCAATCTCAATGACAAAAGCAGAGAAGCGCCAGCGTCAATTCTGTTCAGGCAGCCATCCAACGTTCCATCGATATCCGCAGACGCTGAAATGGCACGCAATTGGGGGTCATTGATCTGTATTTTTACTTTAGAAAACGATTATGCAATTTCCTGAATCCTGGTTGCGTGAGTTCTGCAACCCGCCCCTTAGCACGGCCCAACTGTCTGACACCCTGACCATGGCTGGTCTGGAAGTTGAAGAACGCCAGCCTGTGGCACCGCCCTTTAGCCACATTGTGGTTGGCGAAATCAGGCAGGCGATACAGCATCCCAACGCTGATAGGCTGCGGGTTTGCCAGGTCGATGTCGGCGGGGCTGATCTGCTGACCATCGTCTGCGGGGCACCCAATGCCCGCGTCGGTATCAAGGTACCCTGTGCCCTGGTTGGCGCGGAACTGCCACCAGGCGAGGATGGCAAGCCGTTTTTGATCAAGATTGGCAAACTGCGCGGGGTCGAGAGCTTTGGCATGCTGTGCTCCGCACGCGAACTCAAGCTCTCGCAAGATCATGGTGGTTTGCTGGAGTTGGCACCCGACGCACCAATCGGGCAGGACATTCGCCTGCACCTGAATTTGGACGATACCCTGTTTACCCTCAAGCTGACGCCCAACCTGGCGCATGCTCTGAGCGTGTTTGGGGTGGCGCGTGAATTGTCGGCATTGACCGGTGCGCCATTGAAGAAGCCCGAGTTCCCCGCAGTACCTGTGACAGCCAATGATGTGCTGCCGGTAAAAGTCAGCGCCCCCGATCTGTGTGGTCGCTTTTCCGGTCGGATCATTCGCGGCGTGAATCCGCGCGCCACGACACCGGCCTGGATGGTGGACCGGCTGGCGCGCTGTGGTCAGCGCAGTGTGGCGGCACTGGTGGATATTTCCAATTACGTCATGTTCGAGTTTGGGCGCCCGTCACACATATTTGACCTTGACAAAATTCACGGTGGCCTGGAGGTGCGCTGGGGCCAGCCCGGTGAACAGCTCAAGTTGCTCAATGGCACGATGGTGACGGTAGATGCACAGGTTGGCGTGATTGCCGATGCCCAGCAGGTCGAGTCGCTGGCCGGTATCATGGGTGGAGCTGCCACGGCGGTCTCGGATGACACGCAAAACGTCTATGTCGAAGCGGCGTTCTGGTGGCCCCGGGCGATTGCCGGGCGCTCGCGCCGCTTCAACTTTGCAACCGATGCCGGGCACCGCTTTGAGCGGGGTGTTGATGCCAATTTGACAGTAGAGCACATCGAACGCATCACGCAACTGATCATCGATGTTTGTGGCACTCCCGATACCGTTTGTGGTCCGATGGATGACCAGCAAGTCGTCCTGCCCGCACCTCTAACCGTCACAATGCGGGTAGCGCGTGCCGCCAAAGTGCTCGGCATGCCACTCACGCAGATGCAGTGCGCCAAGGCACTAAGCGGTCTTGGCTTGCCGGTAGAAGAAGGCGATGGCATCATTTCCGTCGTGCCGCCGTCCTACCGCTTTGATTTGCAGATTGAAGAAGATCTGATTGAAGAGGTGGCCCGTATGGTCGGCTATGACAAGCTGCCAGAGACACCGCCACTGGCACCCATCACTGCCAAAATCCGTCCGGAGTCGCAGCGCGGGGAGTTTGCGCTGCGCCGCGCCGTGGCCGAATTGGGCTATCAGGAAACCATCAATTTCAGTTTCGTCGAAGAGCGCTGGGAACATGAGCTGGCAGGCAACCCGAATCCGATCAAACTGCTTAATCCAATTGCAAGCCAAATGAGCGTGATGCGCTCGTCCCTGTTGGGTTCATTGCTACAAGTTTTGAGGTTCAACCAGGATCGGAAAGCGCCGCGTGTGCGGGTGTTCGAGATTGGGCGGGTATTTTTGCGCGATGCTTCGATCATCAGTTCTGACACCACCGTCGAAGGCTTTGACCAACCCATGCGACTGGCCGGGCTGGCGGTTGGCGCCAATGACGCACCCGAGTGGAGCAGCAAGGATCGTTCGGTTGACTTTTTCGATGTCAAAGGCGACTTGCAAGCCCTGCTGGCACCCGAGCGTTTGACCTTTGTTGCGGCCCAACATCCGGCTATGCACCCCGGTCGTTGCGCGCAGATTTTGAAGGCGGGTGTGGTCATCGGTTTTGTTGGTGAACTGCACCCCAAATGGCAGCAGTCCTACGACCTGGCGCAGGCCCCGGTGTTGTTTGAAATGAACCTGAACGATGTGTTGAGCCGACCGGTGCCAGTTTTTAAATCAGTGCCAAAATTCCAGGCAGTTGAGCGTGACATCGCCGTGCTGGTGGGTGAACATGTCACACATGATGCCCTGATGGGGGCCATTTGGTCCGCCCCGACAGACGGTTTGTT